>JAXDHC010000373.1:0-10176 GCA_034664705.1 Solirubrobacteraceae bacterium | reverse complement strand
GCGGCACTCGACGCGGCGCGGATCGCCGCGCGGCTCGACGCGCTGTGGCGGATCGCCCGGGCGCCCGGGGGAGGCGCCGACCGGCCCGCCTGGTCGCCCGCCGAGGCCGCCGCCATGCGCCTTGTCGCGGGATGGGCGGCCGACGCGGGCCTGCGGCCGGGGCTCGACCGCCACGGCAACCTGTGGGCCCTGCCCGATGGCGGCGGTCCGCTCGTGACGTCGGGCTCTCACGTCGACACCGTCCCCGATGGAGGGCGCTACGACGGCGCGCTCGGCACCGTTCTCGCACTCGAGGCCGCGGAGGCGCTGCGCGGCCCGACGCCCGGCGGCGCCCGGGTGGCCCTCCTGGTCTGCGCGGCCGAGGAGGCGCCGCGCTTCGGGGCCGGAACGATCGGCTCGCGGCTGCTCACCGGCACCCTGGGCGAGGACGCCCTGCACGCGCTCACCGACGCGGGCGGCACGACCGCCGCCGCCGCGCGCGGCGCGTTCCTCGCCGAGCTCTCGGACCTCCCGCGCATCGCCGATCCGCCGCTCGGGCGCGTGCGGGCGCATCTGGAGGCCCACATCGAGCCGCGCCACGAGCTCCGCGCCTGCGGCGTCCGGCTCGGCGTCGTCGAGCAGATCGCCGCCCCCCACCGCCACGAGCTGACCGTGGAGGGCGAGGCCGGGCACGCCGGCGAGGTCGCGATGGGCGACCGCCACGACGCGCTGTGCGCGGCGGCCGAGATCGTGCTGGCGCTGGAGGCGGCGGCGCGCGCCGAGGCCGCCGAGGACCCCAGGACGGTCGCGACGGCCGGGCGACTGGAGGTCCATCCCGGCGCGGTGAGCGTCATCCCCGCTCGCGTGACCGCCGCGCTGGAGGTGCGCGGCGTCGACCTCGACGCGATCGACCGCGTGGAGGCCGCGCTCGAGGACGCGTGCGCCGGCGTCGCCCGGCGCCGCGGCGTGACGGTCGGCCGCCGGCTCGTCCGCGGCGGCGAGCCGATTCTCCTGGACGCGCGCCTGGCCGCGCTCGCCCTCGACGCCGCCGCGCGGCGCGGGCTGCCCGCCATCGCGACGTACTCCGGCGCCGGCCACGACGCGGGGCACCTCGCCGCACTGGTCCCCGCGGGCCTGCTGTTCGTCCCGCTCGCCGGCGGGCAGAGCCACAGCCCCGACGAGGCGGCCGACGCCGCCGACGTGCTGGCGGCCGCCGAGATCCTGGTCGACGTGCTGGGCGCGGCCTGATAGACCACGCCCGATGGCCACGCCGGTCGCCTCCAACCCGGTGGACCGCGCGGCGCACCTGCTCTCGCTCGTTCTGGAGCGCGCCCCGTGGACGCCGGCCGACCTCGCCGTCGAGCTCGGGGCCGCCCCGGACGAGCTCGAGCCGCTCGTCGCCGCGCTCGAGCGCCATGGCCTCGTGCAGTGGGACGCGGAGCGCTCGCGGCTGCGGCCCGGGCCCGGGCCGCTGCGCTTCGCCGGCTCGGGGATCGGCCGCGAGGAGCTCATCCAGCTCGCGGCGCCAAGCCTGAGCCGGCTCGCCGACGAGAGCGGCGAGACCGTCAACCTGATGGTCCCCACGCCCGGCGGGGCCGAGGCGATCGCCCAAGAGGACGGCCGGCACCTCATCGGCGCCATGAGCTGGCTCGGGCGCGACGTCCCCGACCACGCCTCCGCCGCCGGCAAGGTGTTCCTCGCCCACGGGGTCGCGGCGATCCCGGCACGGCTGCCGCGGTTCACCGGTCGCACGATCGTCGAGCGGCCGGCGCTCGAGGCCGACCTCGACGCCGTGCGCGCCCGCGGGTACGCGACGCTCGTCGACGAGCTCGAGGACGGGCTCTCCGTCGTCGCCGCGCCCGTGTTCGACACCGGCGGGCGGGTCGTCGCGGCGCTGGCGGTGTCCGGTCCCACGACGCGGCTGCCGGAGCACCGGCTCGCGCTGCTCGGGCGCGTCGCCATCGAGCAGGGCCACGCGGTCTCGGCGCGGCTGGGCTGGGACGGGGCGCTCGAGGACATCCTCTGAGCGCCGCGCGACACGGCTACAGCACGCTTCGGATCTCGTGCGCGAAGCGGCCGACGTGCTCGGCGGCGACGCGGCGGGCCGCCTCGGCGTCCCCGGCGCGGACGGCCTCGAGGAGCGCGCGATGCTCGCTCACGCGGTCGGTGAGGTGCGGCAGGCGATCCAGGACGAGGTGCCAGATGCGCAGCGACAGGTTGAAGTAGCGCCCGAGCGTCTCCTCGAGGTACGGGTTGGCGGCGCAGCGGTAGACGAAGCGGTGGATGTCGGCGTCGAGGCCCATCAGGTCCGCGGCGGGCGCGCCGTCGCGCGCGTCGATCCGCCGCAGCAGGCCGTCGAGCTCCGCGCGCTGGGCGGCGGTCAGCCGCTCGGCGGCCCGGTAGGCCGCGTGGCCCTCGAGCTGGCCGCGCACGTCGGAGATGTGCGCGAGGTCGGTGATGTTGATCTCCGAGGCGAAGGTCCCGCGGCGCGGGAACACCGTCACGAGGTTCTCGAGCGCCAGGCGCTTGATCGCCTCGCGGACCGGCGTGCGGCCCATGTCGAGCTCGCGGCCGAGGGCGTCCTCGTTGATCGGCGCGCCCGGGGCGATCCGCAGCGACACGATCCGGTCGCGCAGCGCCGCGTACGCACGGTCGGCCATCAGCTCGCTCGTCCCGCCCTGCGGCGTCCCCGGTTCCGCGCTCATCGCCCTATCGTAGCCTGATCCATCACTGATATATATGTCGTCTGCACCACGGGGAACGGAGGGCGAGATGGCCAAAGAGGTCGACGCAGTGATCATCGGCGCCGGCGTGATCGGCGCGGCGACGGCGTACGAGCTGGCGAAGAAGGGCTACCGGACGCTGAACATCGACAAGCTGCCGGCGTCCGGATACGGCCCCACGAGCGCGTCCTGCGCGATCGTCCGCGCGCACTACTCGTCGTGGGACGGCGTGGCGATGGCCTACGAGGGGTTCTCCTACTGGCAGGACTGGGAGCGGTACCTCGGCGTCGTCGACGACGCCGGCGCCGCGCGGTACATGAACTGCGGCACGCTGCTGCTCGAGAGCGCCACCGGCCATCACGAGAAGGTCCTCAAGCACTACCGCGACATCGGCGTCGAGTACGAGGAGTGGGACAGCGCCACCCTCAAGGAGCGCATGCCGATCTTCGACACGCATGCCTTCTGGCCGCCGAAGCGCCCCGACGACCCGCACTTCTGGGACCAGGCCGAGCGCGAGCTGCCCGGCGCTGTCTACACCCCCGGCTCGGGCTACGTCAACGACCCGCAGCTGGCGACCCACAACCTCCAGCGCGCCGCCGAGGCCAAGGGCGGCGAGTTCCTCTTCCGCGCCAGCGTCGCCGAGATCCGCCGCCACAACGGGCGTGTGAAGGGCGTCACGCTGGCCGACGGGATGGAGATCGACGCGCCGATCGTGATCAACGTCGCGGGCCCCCACTCGTTCCTCATCAACCGGATGGCCGGCGCCGAGGAGGGCATGAAGGTCAAGACGCGCGCGCTGCGCCACGAGGTGCACCACGTGCCCGCGCCGCCGGACTTCGACTTCGAGGCCGACGGCATCCACACCTCCGACGGCGACACGGGGATCTACTTCCGGCCCGAGAGCGGCAACCACATCCTCATCGGCAGCGAGGACCCCGACTGCGACACGCGCCAGTGGGTCGACGACCCGGACGACTACGACCGCGGGGTCACCGAGGCGCAGTGGGAGGCGCAGGTCTACCGCCTGGCCCGGCGCATCCCGAGCCTGCGGATCCCGAACCAGCGCAAGGGCGTCGTGGACCTCTACGACTGCTCCGACGACTGGATCCCGATCTACGACAAGTCGGACGTCGGCGGCTTCTACATGGCCATCGGGACGAGCGGCAACCAGTTCAAGAACGCGCCGGTCGTCGGACATCTGATGGCCGAGCTCATCGACAAGGTGGAGCACGGCCACGACCACGACCAGGACCCCGTCAAGGTGACCTGCCGCTACACGGGCCTCGAGCTGGACTCGGGCTTCTACTCGCGCCTGCGCGAGATCAACCCGGATTCGAGCTTCTCGGTCAACGGCTGAGGGCGTGCTTGCGCGCGTCGCGCTCGCGGCGGGCGTCGCGCTCGGCCTCGTGGC
Source organism: Solirubrobacteraceae bacterium (assembly GCA_034664705.1). Lineage (GTDB taxonomy): Bacteria > Actinomycetota > Thermoleophilia > Solirubrobacterales > Solirubrobacteraceae > JAOPZW01. The sequence continues at coordinate 6,063 of JAXDHC010000373.1, read as the reverse complement.
GCTGCGGCGCGCCCGTGACCCGCACGGCCCCAGCGGAGCGCCGGCCGTGCCGCACACGCGCGGCCGACGGGGACCACTCGTCCCCGCCCACGCCCAGAGTTGACCTCCGCGCAACAGTCGTGTACTTCTACGCACCGTTCGGGCCCAGGCGGGGTCCACGCGACGAGGAGAGGCCGCATGGCGACGCAGACAGCAGACGCGCCGGCGCTGGGCGAGATCGAGCGGCGATCGATCGACTGGGTCCCCGACGACGAGCGCCACGGCAAGCTCTGGCACCAGGGACCGCTGTGGTTCCTGGGCAACTTCCAGTACTTCTCCATCCCGATCGGCTTCATCGGCCCCGCGCTGGGCCTGTCGCTCGGGTGGACGATCCTCGCCGGCACGCTCGGCATCCTCACCGGCACGGTCTTCATGGCCTTCCACGCGGCGCAGGGACCGACGCTCGGCCTGCCGCAGATGATCCAGTCGCGCGCGCAGTTCGGCTACCGCGGCGTGATCGTCCCGCTGTTCGCGACGCTGTTCACCTACCTCGCGTTCAACGTCGCCGACCAGGTCCTCCTCGCCGACGGCCTGAAGGCCGCCTTCGGGTGGAACCCCGACGTCGTGGCCGTGACGGTCGCCGTCCTCGCGGCGGTCATCGCGATCTACGGCCACGACTGGGTGCACCGCGTCTTCCGCGCGCTGCTCGTCGTCTCGCTGCCGCTCATGCTGATCGTGACCTTCGGCGTGCTGTTCGGGTTCGCCGACGGCGCGCCGCCGAAGGCCGAGCTCGGCTTCACATGGGCCGCGTTCATGGCTCAGTTCTCCGCCGCGGCCGCGTACAACATCACCTATGCGCCGTACGTCTCGGACTACTCGCGCTACCTCCCGCGCACGACGCGCAACCGCTCGATCATCGTGTCGGTGTTCCTCGGCGCGTCGGGCGCGGCGATCTGGCTGATCGCCATCGGCGCGTTCCTGGCCATCCGCCTCGGCGCGAGCGACGGTCTGCTCGGCATCAAGACGGCGGGCGACAACATCGGCGCGCCGCTCGGATCGCTCGTCGCCTTCTTCCTCGCCGCCAGCCTCGCCGCGACGATGGGCATGAACGCCTACGGCGGCATGCTGACCGTGCTCACGGGCCTCGACTCGCTCAAGGGCATCCGCCCGACGCGCCGCGCCCGGGTCATCACGATCCTCGTGCTGACCGTCGTGTGGTTCGTCGTCGGCAAGAGCATCTCGACGGACGCCGTCGGCACGCTGTTCTCGGCGCTGACGCTGATGCTCTACCTGCTCGTGCCGTGGACGGCGACGAACCTGGTCGACTTCTTCTTCGTCCGCCGCGGTCACTACGCGATCGCCGACCTGTTCACCCCGTCGGGGATCTACGGGGCATGGTCGTGGCGGGGGCTCGTCGCGTACGGGGCGGGCTTCCTGGCCGAGATCCCGTTCATGGTCGTGCCGGACATCAACGGGCACAGCTTCACCGGGCCGATCGCCAAGCAGATCAGCAGCATCGACCTCGCCTGGATCGTCGGCCTCGCCGTGTCCGCCGTCGTCTACATCGTGCTGTCGCGGTCGATGGACGTGCGGGCGGAGGCCCGCGCGGTCGAGTCCAGCGACGCGCAGCTCGCGGGCGCCGCCACGTGAGCGGCGGCGGCGCCGCGACCGTGCGCGCCCGGGTGCTCGAGCACGTCGGCCACGAGCTCGCCGACGCGGAGCTCGCGCCGCGCGCGGTCGACGGCGACCTCGTGCGCGTGCGGCTCCTCGCCAGCGGCGTGTGCCACTCCGACCTGCACGTCGTCGACGGCGGCTGGCCCGCGCCGCTGCCGCTCGTCCCCGGTCACGAGGGCGCGGGCGTCGTCGAGGCGGTCGGGCCGCTCGTGCGCGACGTCCGCCCCGGCGATCACGTCGTCCTCGCCTGGCAGGCGCCGTGCCGGCGCTGCGCCGCCTGCGCCGCGGGCGAGGCGTGGCTGTGCACGGGCACACGGTCGCTGGAGCACGTGCTGCCCGACGGGAGCACGAGCTTCGCCGACGACCACGGCCGGGCGGTGCACGCCTACCTCGGCCTCGGCACCTTCGCCGAGGCGACGGTCGTGCCCGAGTCGGCGGCCGTCGCCATCGACGAGCGCGTGCCGCCCGCCGTGGCGGCGCTCATCGGCTGCGCGGTCACCACGGGCGTCGGCGCGGTGCTGCGGACCGCCGCCGTGCGCGCCGGGGACGGCGCCGTCGTGGTCGGGTGCGGCGGCGTCGGGCAGGCCGTCCTCCTCGGCCTCGGGCTCGCCGGCGCGGACCCCGTGGTCGCCGTCGACCTCTCCCCCGAGCGCCTCGACCAGGCGCGGGCGCTCGGCGCGACGCATGTCCTGCGGGGCGACGACCCCGACCTCGTGCCGCATGTGGCGCAGATCACCGGCGGCGGCGCCGACCACGCCTTCGAGGCCGTCGGCCGCGGCGCGACGATGGAGCTCCTGCCGGCGCTCGTCGGGCGCGGCGGGCAGGGCGTCCTCGTCGGCATGCCGGCGGCCGGCACGCGGATCGAGGTCGACCCCTTCGACCTCGCCGACCAGGGCAAGCGGCTGGTCGGATGCAACTACGGTTCGAGCGTGCCCGCGATCGACTTCCCGCGCCTCGCCCGCCTCTACCTCTCGGGCCGCCTCGCGCTCGACCGCCTCGTCGGGCGCCGGGCCGGCCTGCACGACGCCGACGCGGCGCTGGCCGACCTGCGCGACGCCGTCGGCCTGCGGACGATCCTCGAGCCCGAGGCCGCCTGATGGCCGCCAACGGCCACGGCGACCCCGACGGCCGCGTGCGCTTCGGCGGCCGGCTGCGCCACGCGCGCGAGGCGAGCCGGATGTCGCTCGGCGACCTCGCCGGGCGCAGCGGGGTCACGAAGAGCTTCCTCTCGCGCGTCGAGCGCGACGAGACGAGCCCCTCCGTCGCGAGCCTGGTGGGGATCTGCGACGCGCTCGGGCTCACGATGGCCGACCTCTTCGCAGTCCCCCGGACGACCCTCGTGCGCCGCGACGCCCGCCCGCGCGTCGACGACCTCCCGAAGGCGGCCGACGTCGTCGACACGCTGATCACCCCCGCCCGCGAACGCCACGTGACGGTGCTCGAGAGCGCCGTCGCGCCGGGCGGCTCGGGCGGGGACGTCCTGTACACGCTGCCCAGCGAGGCCGAGGTGTGCTTCGTGCTCGAGGGCGCCGTCGAGGTCCGCGTCGAGGACGAGACGTTCCTCCTGCGCGAAGGCGACGCGCTGACCTTCGGAGCGTCCGTCCCGCACACCTGGCGCACCGCCGAGCCGGACGCCGGTGCCCGCGTCCTCTGGATCCTCGCCCCCGGCCTCCCCGACCCACGGAAGAGCACCCGATGACCTCCCCGACCCCCCGCTTCCATCCCGCCGACGCCAGCCTCGCCCCCCGCTACGCGGGCGTGCGGACGTTCGCCCGCCTGCCCCACGTCGAGGTCCCCCACGAGGACGTCGACGCCGCGGTGATCGGCGTGCCGTTCGACACGGCGACGAGCTTCCGCCCCGGCACCCGCTTCGGGCCGGAGGCGATCCGCTCCGCCTCGGCGCTGCTGCGCCCGTACCACCCGCCGCTCGACATCGACGTCTTCGGGACGCTGTCGATCGTCGACGGCGGCGACGTCGGCATCACGCCCGGCAACGCCCTGCGGACCACCGAGCAGCTCGACGCCGCGCTGCGGCCGGTCATCGAGGCGGGCATCGTGCCGGTCGTCCTCGGGGGCGACCACTCGATCGTCCTGGGCGAGCTGCGCGCGCACGCGGCGGTCCACGGGCCGGTCGGCGTCGTGCTGCTCGACGCCCACGCGGACACCTGGGACGCCTACTACGGCGAGCGCTACTTCCACGGCACGCCGTTCCGGCGCGCGCTGGAGGAGGGCCTCATCGACCCGCACCGCTCGCTCCTGGCCGGGATGCGTGGCCCGCTCTACGCCGCCTCGGACCTCGACGACCCGCGCTCATGGGGCTTTCGGATCGTGCCGTGCGACGAGCTGCGCACGTGGACGCCGGCGGAGTACGGCGCGCGCGTCCGCGAGCGGGTCGGCGCCGGCCCCGCGTACCTCTCCTTCGACATCGACGTCCTCGACCCCGCCTTCGCCCCCGGCACGGGGACCCCGGAGGTCGCGGGGCTCCTGGCGCACGAGGCGCTCGGCTACCTGCGCGCGCTCGCCGGCATGAGCTTCACCGGCTTCGACGTCGTCGAGGTCTCGCCCGCGTACGACGGCCCCGGCCAGGTCACCGCGCTGCACGCGGCGGCGGTCGCCTACGAGCTGCTCGCCCTCACCGCGGTCGCCCGGCGGGACGCGTCGTGAGCGCCGCCGACGAGATCGCCGTCGCCTGCTGCCAGCTCGCGCCGCGCGTCGGCGCGGCCGCCGAGAACCGCGCCGCCGCCGAGGCGGCCGTCGAGGACGCGGCGGCCCGCGGGGCGCAGGTCGTCGTGCTCCCCGAGCTGGCCGTCAGCGGCTACGTCTTCGCCGACGCCGACGAGGCCCGCGCGCTCGCCGAGCCGCTCGACGGCCCGACCGTGACCGGCTGGATCGCGCGCGCCCGCGCGCACGGCCTCGTCGTCGTCGGCGGGCTGTGCGAGCTCGACGAGGACGGCGTCCTGCGCAACACCGCCGTGCTCGTCGACGAGGGCGGGCTCCGCGCGGTGTACCGCAAGGCGCACCTGTGGGACCGCGAGGCGATCGCCTTCACGGCCGGCGGCGAGGCGCCCCCGGTCGTCGACACCGCATACGGCCGGATCGGGGTCATGGTCTGCTACGACCTCGAGTTCCCCGAGTGGGTCCGGCTGCCGGCGCTGGCAGGCGCCGAGCTGCTGTGCGCGCCGGTGAACTGGCCGGCGGCGCCGCGCCCGGCCGGCGAGCGGCCCTCCGAGGTCGTCCGCGTCCAGGCCGGCGCGGCGGTCAACCGGATGTTCGTCGCGGCGTGCGACCGCACCGGCCCTGAGCGCGGCGTCGAGTGGGTCGGCGGCTCGGTGATCGTCGACCCCGACGGCTTTCCGCTCGCGGGCCCCGCCGGCCCGCAGGACGTGGTGACGCTGCTGGCCCGCGTCCGACCCGCGGACGCGCGGGACAAGCGCCTCGGCGAGCGCAACGACGTGCTCGCCGACCGCCGGCCCGAGCTCTACGGGCCGGTCTCGGCGGGCTGATTCCCCCCCACCGCGGTACGGCCCGCCCCCGCGCCGCGTGGGGGTTCGCGGGCCCCACGCCACCGGCCTGCCCCCTCGGCGCGAGGCCGCCCCGGCGCGATGCTTGCCCTATGACCAGCGCCGCCCCCACCTCCGCCCCCACGACCGCCGCCGTCGAGCTGAACCGCCGTCAGCGCGACATGGTCGCCGCCAGCCTGCGCTGCGTCCCCGGCGCCGCGCGCTCGATGCACCGCCGCTGGGCCTGACGGCCCTCACTCGGGCAGCGGCCCGGCCGGGGTCGACGTCCGCTCGCCCGCCGCCCGCAACCGCAGCGCCCGCCGCACGCGCTCGGGCAGGTACCAGTTCCAGCGGCCCAGGAGCTTCATCGTCGCGGGCACGAGGATCGCCCGGACGACCGTCGCGTCGAGCAGGATCGCCGCCGACAGGCCCAGGCCGAACTCCTGCAGCCCGACGAAGCTGCCCGCCGTGAAGCCGGCGAACGTCGCGATCATGATGATCGCCGCCGCGGTGATGATCCGCCCGGTGTGCTCGAGTCCGTACGCGACCGCCGCCTCGTTGTCGTGCCGGCGGTCCCACTCCTCCCGCACGCGTGAGAGCAGGAACACCTCGTAGTCCATCGAGAGCCCGAAGAGCATCGCGAACAGGAAGATCGGGATCCACCCGTCGACCTGCGGGGACTGCTGCAGCCCGAGGCCCTCCCCCCACCCGTGCTGGAAGAACAGCACGAGGACGCCGTAGGCCGCGCTCACCGACAGCAGGTTCATGATCACCGCCTTCAGTGGCAGGACGACCGAGCGGAACGCCCGCGCCAGCAGCAAGTACGACGCCACAAGCACGGCGAGCAGCAGCCACGGGAACGCGCCGTAGGACTTCGCGACGAAGTCGACGCCGAAGGCCGGGGCGCCGC
>JAXDHC010000372.1:0-3316 GCA_034664705.1 Solirubrobacteraceae bacterium | reverse complement strand
TCAGCGCGATGCTGGGGCTCACCGGCATCCCGAGCGTCAGCGAGTCGACGATGGTCGCGCGCGACGCGGCGCTCGCCGGCTACGAGGGCGCGCGCGTGCACATGCAGCACCTCAGCTGCGTCGAGTCGGTCCGCGCCGTCGCGCAGGCCAAGGAGCTCGGCGTGCTCGTCAGCGCCGAGGTGTCCCCGCACCACCTCTGCCTGACCGACGAGGCGCTGCGCGAGAGCCAGGCCGGCCCGGGCCTGCTCGACACGAACATGAAGATGAACCCGCCGCTGCGCACCGAGCAGGACCGCCAGGCGCTCATCGAGGGCCTGCGCTCCGGCGTCGTCGACTGCATCGCCACCGACCACGCCCCGCACGCGCGCGACGAGAAGGAGGTGCCCTTCGAGCAGGCGCCGATGGGCACGACGGGCCTGGAGACGGCGTTCGCCGCGGTCCACACCGAGCTCGTGCGGTCCGGCGTCCTGCCGCTGGGGCTCGTCGTCGACCGCATGAGCGCGGGCGCCGCGCTGCTCGGGCTGCCCGTCCCGCGCATCGAGGCCGGCCGGCCGGCGAACCTCACGCTCGTCGACCTCGCGGCGGAGTGGGAGGTCGGCGAGGACGGCTACGAGAGCCGCTCGGAGAACTGCTGCTTCGCGGGCCGCCGGCTGCACGGCCGGGTGCTGCTCACGGTCGCCGGCGGGTCGGTCGCCTACCGGGAGCGCGCGCTCGTCGCGGTGGGCGTATGAGCGGCTACGTCCTGCTCGAGGACGGCACCCGCTTCGACGGCGACGTCTGCGCGGCCGACGTCCACGCCACCGGCGAGGTCGTCTTCACCACCGGCATGAGCGGCTACCAGGAGTCGATGACCGACCCCTCGTTCGCGCGGCAGCTCATCACGTTCACCTACCCGCACATCGGCAACTACGGCGTGAGCGCGGAGGCGATGGAGTCCGACCGCCCGTGGGCGCGCGCCGCGATCATGCGCGCGGCCGGCAACCGCGAGGACGCGCCCGGCGCCGAGGGCGGGTGGCTCGACTGGCTGACGGACTGCGGCGTCCCGGCGATCACCGACGTCGACACGCGCGCCCTCGTGCGCCACATCCGCAGCGCGGGCGCCATGCGCGGCGGCGTCTTCCCGGCCCGCATCCCCGAGGCGCAGGCGCGCGAGCTGATCGCCGCCGAGCCGTCGATGGACGGCCTGGACCTCGCGCGCGAGGTCACGCCTCGCGCGATGACCGAGCACGGCTCCGGCGACGTGCGGATCGCCGCGATCGACACCGGCATCAAGAGCTCGATCGTGCGCAACCTCGTGCAGCGCGGCGCGACCGTCGAGCTGCACCCGTGCACCGCCACGCCCGAGGAGCTCATCGCCAACGACCCCGACGCGGTGTTCCTGGCCAACGGCCCCGGCGACCCGGCCGCGCTCGGCTACGTCGTCGACACGCTGCGCGAGCTCATCGGGCCGCGCCCGGTCTTTGGCATCTGCCTCGGCCACCAGCTGCTCTCGCGCGCGGTGGGCCTGCAGACCTTCAAGCTGCCCTTCGGGCACCGCGGCGCCAACCACCCGGTCAAAGACCTCGAGACCGGCCGCATCGAGATCACGTCGCAGAACCACGGCTTCGCCGTCGTCGGCCCCGGCGGCGTGCGGCGCGTCGACGCCGACGAGCCCGTGCGCTGGAGCACGGACTTCGGCGAGGCGCAGCTGAGCCACGTCAACCTCTACGACCGCACGGTCGAGGGCCTCACGCTGCTCGACGTCCCGGGCGGGACGGTGCAGTACCACCCGGAGGCCGGGCCGGGCCCGCACGACTCGCTGTACCTCTTCGACCGCTTCCTGCGGCAGGTCCGGAGCGCGGCGTAAGTGGGCCCTCTCGCAACATGGCACGCGCAATGCCGCGCGCCGATCACCGCCGCGCGGCGTCCTCGACCCTCGAAGTCCCTGGGGGACTCCTTCGGGTCTGCGTCCTTGCGTGACGGCGCCGGCATCACGGCATTCCACGCACCACGTCACAAGAGGACCCACTAGTGCCCAGACGCGACGACATCCACAAGATCCTCATCCTCGGCTCCGGCCCGATCGTCATCGGCCAGGCCGCCGAGTTCGACTACTCCGGCGTGCAGGCGTGCAAGGTCCTCAAGGAGGAGGGCTACGAGATCGTCCTGGTCAACTCGAACCCGGCGACGATCATGACCGACCCCGAGTTCGCCGACGCGACCTACGTCGAGCCGCTGCTGCCGGGGCCGGTCGCCGCGGTCATCGAGCGCGAGCGCCCCGACGCGCTGCTGCCGACGCTCGGCGGCCAGACCGCGCTGAACCTCGCCAAGGCGCTCCACGAGGACGGGACGCTCGAGCGCTTCGGCGTCGAGCTGATCGGGGCCGACTACGACGCGATCGCCCGCGCCGAGGACCGCGACCTCTTCCGCCAGACGATGGACGCCGCCGGCCTGCGGATGCCGCGCAGCGCGATCGCGACCACGGTCGACGAGGCGATGCGCGCCCTGCCGGACGTCGGGCTGCCGTGCATCGTGCGGCCCGCGTTCACGCTCGGCGGACGCGGGGGCGGCATCGCCCGCAGCGAGGAGGACTACCGGCGGATCGTCGCCCGCGGGATCGCGGCGTCGCCGATCGGCCAGGTGCTGCTCGACCAGTCGGTGATCGGCTGGGGCGAGTTCGAGCTGGAGGTCATGCGCGATCACAACGACAACGTCGTGATCGTCTGCTCGATCGAGAACATCGACCCGATGGGCGTCCACACCGGCGACTCGGTGACCGTCGCGCCGCAGCAGACGCTCACCGACCGCCTCTACCAGCAGCTGCGCGACCAGGCGATCGCCGTCATCCGCGCCGTGGGCGTCGAGACGGGCGGCTCGAACGTGCAGTTCGCGGTCAATCCGGCGACCGAGGAGATCCTCGTCATCGAGATGAACCCGCGCGTGTCGCGCTCCAGCGCGCTGGCCAGCAAGGCGACCGGCTTCCCGATCGCCAAGATCGCCGCGCGCCTGGCCGTCGGCTACGCGCTCGAGGAGATCCCGAACGACATCACGAAGCTGACGCCCGCGAGCTTCGAGCCGACGATCGACTACGTCGTCGTGAAGTGGCCGCGGTTCGCGTTCGAGAAGTTCCCCGGCGCGACGTCGGACCTCACGACGCACATGAAGTCGGTGGGCGAGGCGATGGCCATCGGTCGCACGTTCCAGCAGGCCTTCGGCAAGGCGCTGCGCAGCCGCGAGCTCGACAGCCCGCCGCTCGTCGAGGACCTCGGCGCCGACGCGCTGCTCACCGCGCTCGAGCGCCCCGCCTCGGACCGCTTCGACGTCATGCTCGAGGCGT
>JAXDHC010000371.1:0-2717 GCA_034664705.1 Solirubrobacteraceae bacterium | reverse complement strand
AGGCGCTCGATCTCGTCGCCGAAGAACGTCGCCCGGAAGGCGGTCTCGGCATAGGCCGGGAAGACCTCGAGCGACTCGCCGCGCACCCGGAAGGTGCCGCGCCCGAGCGCCGTGTCGTTGCGGGTGTACTGGATCGAGACGAGCTTGCGCAGGAGCTGGTCGCGGTCGACGAAGTCGGCCTTGCGCAGGACCTGCATGTTGAGGTCGTACGTCTCCGGCGACCCGAGGCCGAAGATCGCCGACACGCTGGCCACGACGATCACGTCGCGCCGGGCGAACACGGCGGCGGTCGCCGCGTGGCGCAGGCGGTCGACCTCCTGGTTGATCGCCGAGTCCTTCTCGATGTAGAGGTCCTTGCTCGGGACGTACGCCTCGGGCTGGTAGTAGTCGTAGTACGAGACGAAGTACTCGACGGCGTTGTCCGGGAAGAACGTCCGGAACTCGTTGCACAGCTGCGCGGCCAGCGTCTTGTTGTGCGCCATGACGAGCGTCGGGCGCTGCAGGCGCTCGATGATGCCGGCCATCGTCATGGTCTTGCCGGTGCCGGTGGCGCCGAGCAGGGTCACGTTCTGGTTGCCGGAGGCGGCGAGCGCGGCCGCCGCCTCGTCGATGGCGCGCGGCTGATCGGCGGCGGGCGTGAAGATCGGGTCGAGACGGAACTCAGGCACGACACCTCAATGTACCCACCCGCACGGACGGCTCGGCCGAGGCGCCCGGCATCCGGGACGCACCCGGTTCACGGGCGGCGCGGACGGGGAATGCTTGCCCCGCGCAGCCCGCGACACAGGAAGGTCACGTCATGGCGACCGCGTCACGCCCAGGGCCCCTGGCCCGCAAGCCGACGGAGGACCTCGTTCGCGAGGTCGGCACCGACGACGGCCTGCGCCGGGCGGTCGGCGCGCTGGACCTCACCGCGCTGGGCATCGGCGCCATCATCGGCACCGGCATCTTCGTCATCATCGGCGAGGCGATCGCCGACTCCGGGCCGTCGATCGTCCTCTCCTTCGCCCTGGCGGGCGTCACGTGCCTCTTCTCCGCGCTGTCCTACGGCGAGCTGGCGTCGAGCATCCCGGTCTCCGGCAGCGCGTACACGTACGGCTACGCGACGCTCGGCGAGCTCGTGGCGTGGATCATCGGCTGGGATCTCATCCTCGAATACGGCGTCTCGGTCGCCGCCGTGGCCGTCGGCTGGGGCGGCTACTTGCAGAGCCTGCTCGACTCGCTGTTCGGCGTGAACCTGCCCGACGCGATCGCCGGCCCGCCGGGCGAGGGCGGCACCGTCAACGTGCCCGCGATGTTCCTGGTGCTGGCCGTCGCCGCGCTGCTCACCTACGGCATCCGCGAGAGCGCCCGCACGAACACCGTGATGGTCTTCGTGAAGGTCGGCATCCTCATCTTCTTCATCCTCGTCGGCTTCGCCCACATCAACGGCGACAACTTCTCGCCCTGGTCGCCGAAGGGCACGGGCGGGACGGTCGACGCCGCGGCGCTCATCTTCTTCGCCTACATCGGCTTCGACGCCGTCTCGACGTCGGGCGAGGAGGCGAGCAACCCCAGCCGCGACCTGCCGATCGCGATCGTCGGCTCCCTGCTGATCGCGACGCTGATCTACATCCTCGTCGCGATCGTGGCCGTCGGCCTCGCGCCCGCCGACAAGCTGGCGGGCTCCGACGCGCCGCTCAGCGACGCGATCAAGATCGGCGCCGGGCTCGACTGGGCCGGCGACGTGCTCTCCTTCGGCGCGCTGGTGGCCATCACGAGCGTGACGCTGACGATCCTCTACGGCCAGACGCGGATCTTCTTCGCGATGAGCCGCGACGGGTTGCTCCCCGGCATCTTCGCCCGGCTCAGCGCCCGCCGGACGCCGGCGTTCACCACCGCGATGTTCGGCGTGCTGATCGCCGCGCTCGCCGCCTTCGTCCCGCTCGCCGAGATCGCCAAGCTGGTCAACATCGGCACGCTCTTCGCCTTCGTCATCGTCAACGTCGGCGTGATCGTGCTGCGGCGCACCGCGCCGGACCTGGAGCGCAACTTCCGCGTGCCGTTCGTGCCGTGGTTCCCCCTCATCGGCACCGCGCTGTGCATCTACCTGATGAGCCGCCTGGAGGTCGTGACCTGGCTGCGGTTCGGCGGCTGGCTGCTCGTCGGGCTGGTCATCTACCTCCTCTACGGGCGCACCCACTCACGGCTGCAGCGCGGCGAGGGCGCCGACGTCGGGCGGCCCGCCGACGCCGTCTGAGCGACCGTCCCTCGCCTCCGGGCCGGTACCGTGCGCGGCCGTGCAGGCGGACTACGGCCTCGACGCGCCCGGCGTCGTACGCAACTTCGCGATCGCGGGCGCCGTGTGCGCCGCGCTGGCGCTGCTGCTCGCGCTCACCGGCGCCGTCGCCGCCGAGGGGCTGCTCGCGCTGTGCGCGGCGATGTTCTGGGCGGCCGCCGCCGCGATGGTGCGCTCCAGCCGGCGCGGCAAGCTCACCGAGCGCGACCGCCTGCTCGACGCCCTCCGGCTGCGCGGCGACGAGACCGTTCTCGACGTCGGCTGCGGGCGCGGGCTGCTGCTCAACGGCGCGGCGAGGCGACTGCCGGACGGCCACGCGGTGGGCGTCGACGTCTGGTCGACGGCCGACCAGTCGGGCAACGGCCGCATGGCCGCGCTCGCCAATGCCGAGGCGGAGTGCGTCGCCGACCGCGTCGAGGTCGTCGACGCCGACATGCGC
>JAXDHC010000370.1:0-7932 GCA_034664705.1 Solirubrobacteraceae bacterium | reverse complement strand
CGATCTCGAAGGTCATCGAGAAGCTTCCGGGATTGCGTCACCTAGACTCATTCGGGAGGCCTTCATGACGTCCAGTCGCCAGCCCAAGACGCGCTTCATCTTCATCACGGGCGGCGTCGTCTCCTCGCTGGGCAAGGGCATCGCCGCCGCGTCGATCGGCCGACTCCTCGTCGCCAGGGGCCTCAAGGTCGGGCTGCAGAAGTTCGACCCGTACATCAACGTGGACCCCGGGACGATGTCGCCGTACCAGCACGGCGAGGTGTTCGTCACCGAGGACGGCGCCGAGACGGACCTCGACCTCGGCCACTACGAGCGCTTCACGAACACGAACACGACGCGCGCGTCGAACGTGACCGCCGGCGGCATCTACAACAGCGTGATCCGGCGCGAGCGCCGCGGGGACTACCTCGGCGGCACCGTCCAGGTCGTCCCGCACATCACCGACGAGATCAAGCAGCGCATCCGGCTCATCGCGGAGTCCGGGGACGTCGACGTCGTGATCACCGAGATCGGCGGCACGGTGGGCGACATCGAGTCGCTGCCGTTCCTCGAGGCGATCCGCCAGTTCCCCGTCGACGTGGGGCGGCGGAAGTGCATGTACATCCACCTCACGCTCGTGCCGTACATCGGCCACGCCGGCGAGCTGAAGACCAAGCCGACGCAGCACTCGGTCAACGAGCTGCGCCGGATCGGCATCGCGCCCGACATGCTCCTCTGCCGCAGCGAGAGCGAGCTCAGCCTGGAGATCCGCCGCAAGATCGCGCTCTTCGCCTCGCTCGGCACCGAGGCGGTCATCTCGGCCAAGGACGTCGACAACATCTACAAGGTGCCGATCTGGTACGCCGACCAGGACGTCGACGGCTTCATCACCGAGCACCTGGGCATCGACGCGCCGGAGGCGGACCTGTGCGAGTGGCGCGACATCACGCGCCGCGCCGACGAGGCCACGCAGCCGGTGCGCATCGCGCTCGTGGGCAAGTACGTCCAGCTCGAGGACGCCTACCTGTCCGTGAGCGAGGCGCTGCGCCACTCCGGCTACCTGCACGGCGGGAAGATCGAGATCGACTGGGTCGACTCGGAGACCTTCGAGGACGACGAGACGGCCCGGTGCCGGCTCGCGGCCGCCGACGGCATCCTGGTCCCCGGCGGCTTCGGCGGCCGCGGCGTCGAGGGCAAGATCCGCGCGGTCAAGGTCGCGCGCGAGGAGGAGATCCCGTACCTCGGTATCTGCCTGGGCATGCAGATCGCGGTGGCCGAGTTCGCGCGCCACGTGGGCGGCATGCCGGGCGCGAACTCCACGGAGTTCGACATCGAGACGGAGTGGCCGGTCATCGACCTCCTGCCCGAGCAGAAGGAGGTCTCCGACCTCGGCGGCACGATGCGCCTCGGGGCCGACCCGATCAAGCTCCACGCGGACACGCGCGCCCGAGAGGCGTACGGCGAGGCCGTCGTCTACGAGCGCCACCGCCATCGCTACGAGGTGTCGATCTCGCTGCGCAAGCGCCTGGAGGCGGCGGGGCTCGTGGTCTCGGGCACGTCGCCGGACGAGCGCCTGGTCGAGATCGTCGAGCTGCCCGACCACCCGTTCTTCGTCGCCTCGCAGTTCCACCCGGAGTTCAAGTCGCGGCCGGAGAACCCCGCTCCGCTGTTCCGCGAGTTCGTCGGCGCCGCGCTCGAGCACGCCCGCGAGCGGGCGCCGGAGGGCGGCGAGGTCCGCGCCTCCCGCGCGGCCTGAGCGCCCGGACGCCCGGCCCGCCATGCGCCCCGCCTCGGAGGTCGAGCTCCGCCGGCTGAACGACACGTTCGCGGAGCTGTGCGCGATCCCGAGCCCGTTCGGCCACGAGCGGGCGGTCGCCGATCGCGTCACCGGCGAGCTGCGCTCGCTCGAGCTCGAGGTCGAGGAGGACGGCGCGGCCGACGACCTGGGCGGCGATGCGGGCAACCTGCTCGCCCGCATCCCGGGGCGCGGCGACCGGTCGGTGCTGCTGTGCGCGCACCTGGACACCGTCCCGCACGAGGGCCGCATCGAGCCGGTCCTCGTCGACGGCGGGTGGGAGAGCGCGGGGGAGACCATCCTCGGCGCCGACAACAAGGCCGCGGTCGCGGTCGCCCTCGCGCTGGCGCGCCGCGCCGCGGTCGAGGGCTCGCCCGTCGGCGTGGAGCTCCTGTTCACCGTCGGCGAGGAGAACGCGCTGGCGGGCGCCAAGGCGTTCGACGTCTCCCGCCTGCGCTCGGAGCTGGGCTACGTCTACGACCACGCGTCGCCGATCGGCGAGGTCGTCGTCGCGTCGCCGACGTACTACCGCCTCGAGGCGCGCTTCCACGGCCAGGCCGCGCATGCGGGGATCCGGCCGGAGTCCGGGCGCAGCGCGGTCGTGGCCGCCGCAAAGGCGGTCGCCGCCATGCGCCTCGGGCGCCTGGACGAGGAGACGACGGCCAACATCGGCTCGATCCACGGCGGCGCCGGCGGCACGAACATCGTGCCCGAGCACTGCGCGCTCCTCGGCGAGGCGCGGTCGCTGTCGGAGACCGTGGCGGACACGCTCGTGGCCGAGATGGTCGACCACTGCTACGACGCGGCGAACGACCCGACGTGCGAGTGCGACCTCGACATGAGCGTCGAGCGCCTGTTCCGCGGCTACCGCCACAAGCCGTCCGCGCCGTCGGTGCTCGCCGCCGAGGCGGCGCTGCGGGCCTGCGGCTACACGCCCACCCGCATCCAGACCGGCGGCGGATCGGACGCGAACGCCTTCGAGGCGGCCGGGCTGCCGGTCACGAACCTCGCGAACGGGACCGAGCGCAACCACGAGCCGACCGAACGGGTCAGCCAGGCGTCGCTGCAGGGGATGCTCGACGTGACGTTCGCGCTGCTCGACGAGCTCGCGGGGTAGGGAGGGGCGATGAGCTCAGACGAACGGCGCTTCGAGCTCCTGGACGAGCGCGTGGTCCACGACGGCCGCATCTTCAAGCTCGTCATCGGGCGCTACCGCTATCCCGACGGCGAGGTCGTCGAGCGCGAGTACGTTCGCCACACCGGCGCCGTCGCGATGGTCGTCCACGACGACGAGCACCTCTATCTCGTGCGCCAGCCGCGCGAGGCGATCGGCGACCCGGACTTCCTCGAGATCCCGGCCGGCCGCCTGGACCAGGAGGGCGAGGCGCCGGCGGAGGCCGCCAAGCGCGAGCTCGCCGAGGAGATCGGCAAGGCCGCCGAGCGCTGGGAGCCGATCAGGACCTACGTCTCCAGCGCGGGCATGTCCGACGAGGTCATCCACATCTTCCACGCCACGGCGCTCAGCGACGCGAGCGCGGAGGCCGACCACAACGAGCGCATCGAGATCGTCCGCTGGCCTCTCAGCGACATCGACGGCGCGATCGCGGCGACGCGCGACGCCAAGACGATCATCGGGCTGTCCTGGCTGAAAGCCGACCGCAGCTGAGATCGCGGCGGCGCTGACGCGCGAGCGTGCCGCGCCCTACTGGACCGTCATGTCGGTGATGAGCACGTCGTCGGCGTGGACGTCGGTCTGCTTGTGGATCTTCTCGAGGATCTGGTGCTGGAGCTCGGTGCGGCCCTTGCGGCCGATGAGCTCCTGGTCCTTGGCGTCCGTGACGGTGTCGGTGATGATCGCGCGGACGGCGCCCTCCTGATGCATGGCGCCGTAGCCCTCGGGCGGGGTCGCGGCGGCGCCGTGGCTGCCGCTGCCCGGGGCGGTGGAACGGTCGTCGGGGTTGAGCACCAGCGCCACGCTGAGCTTCGCGAAGCGGCCGTCGGCGAGGTTCACGAGGAACTCCTTGCCGAGCACGTACACGGTGCCCTCGATCTTGGGTGGCTTGGCCTCGGCGTCGCTCGGCTTGGCCAGCACGAACTTGTAGGCGCCGCCGAGCACGACCAGGACGACGGGGACGACGATCATGAGCTTCTTCTTCACGGGGTGCTCCTTGTGGGTGTGACCTGGTACATCCGGGTGAGAACGGCCACGACCCGGCGATTGCGCGACTGCCCGGCGGGCGTCGCGTTGCTGGCGACGGGCACCTGGGACCCGAAGCCCTGCGTCGAGAGGCGCTTTCCGTTCACGCCGTTGTTCTGGAAGATGCGGACGACCGCGCCGGCGCGCGCGCCCGACAGCTCCCAGTTGCTGGGGAACTGCGAGGTGGCGATCGGCCGCGAGTCGGTGTGGCCCTCGACCACGACCGGGTGCTTGCGCTCCCCGGCGATGATGTGGCCGATCTTGACCAGGAGCGCCTGGGCGTGGGGCTTGACCACGGCCTCGCCGGACTCGAAGAAGACGCGGTCGGTGAGCAGCTCGACGACGAGGCCGCGGCGGCGCACGGTGACGGCCACGTTGGAGGAGACGCCCTCCTGCTGGGCGAGCTTCTCGACGCGGACGCGCAGCGCCTGCAGCTCCTCCTCCTCCTGCTTGGCGCGGCGCTGCTGCTCGGCGACGTTCGGGGTCGCGTTGCTCTCGTTCAGCGACGTGACCGGCATCATCGCGGCGACGGGCGGCGTCGCCTGCGCCTGCTCGGGCGGGGTCGCGGCGCCGGTCTCCATGACGGCCTCGCCGCCGCTGACGATCTTGCCCGAGAACGCCTCCTGGAGGGACTTGGCGAGCGCCTCCATCTTCGAGGTGTTCACCGACGAGATCGCGAAGAGCACCATGAAGAGGCAGAAGAGGAGCGTCATCATGTCGGCGAACGACACGAGCCAGCGCTCCTCGTTCTCGTGCTCCTCCTCGTGGTGCACGTGCTTGCGGCGGCGTGAGGCCATGACTACGCGGCCGCCCGCTGCGCCTCGGCGGGGGCGCCCACGGGCTCGTCCTCGGACGGGCGCAGGTTCGGCGGCACGTAGGCCATGAGCTTCTCGCTGACGACGCGCGGGTTGTCGCCGGCCTGGATGGCGAGGATGCCCTCCATCGTCATCTCGCGGAAGTGCAGCTCCTCCTGCGACAGGCCCTTGAGACGCGCGGCCACCGGCAGGTACACGACGTTGGCCGACGCGACGCCGAGCAGCGTCGCGATGAAGGCGGCCGAGATCATCGGGCCGAGCTTCTCGGGCTGGCTGAGGTTCGTCAGCACGTGCACGAGGCCGAAGACGGTGCCGATGATGCCCATCGTCGGGGCGTAGCCGCCCGCCTTGTCCCACGGCTGCGTGGAGGCGGCGTGGCGCTTGCGCATCGCGGCGTTCTCCGCCTCGAGCACGTCGGCGACCAGGTCGGGATCGGTGCCGTCGACGACGAGCTGCAGGCCCTTGCGGGTGTAGGGGTCCTCGACGTCCTTGAGCTGGTCGTCGAGGGCCAGGAGGCCGTCGCGGCGGGCCTTCTCGGCGTAGCCGACGAGCTCGTTGACGCGCGCGACGAGGTCGAGCGGCTCGGGCATGAACGCCTTCTTGAACATCGTCGGGATGTTCTTGACCGCGTCGAAGCTGGCACCGCCCATCGCGGCGCCGAACGTGCCGCCGAGGACGATGAGGATCGCCGGGAGGTTGAGGACGGCCATGACGTTGGAGCCCTCGAGCGTCGCGCCGAGCGCGATGCACAGGCCGCCGGCGACCACGCCGATCATCGATGAGGCCTTCATGTCAGCGCCCCTCCCGGTTCGGGTCGAGGCCGGCCGGCTCGGCGCCGGCGGCCCGGACGAGCGTCAGGCCGTTGACCTGGCCCGAGCGCGTGCGGCGGGGCAGCGCCGCCTCGAGCACGGAGGAGCGCCACGCGCGCACGGCGGCGATGACCTGCTCGGGGCGCTCGGCGACGAGCACCTTGGTGTGCGTGGTGAGGGTCACGACGGTATCGGGGGTGGCCTCGATGGACAGGATCAGATCCGGGTTGAGGTGGTAGTCCTCGTCCGGGTGTCCAAGGCGATGAAGTCGGATCACAGGGCGCGGGTGGGGTTGGGAACGGGGATGTTCGGCCCGTTGATCGGACGCGCGCCGAGGAACTGAAGCCGGTTCGGGCCCGACGGCGGTCGCGCAAGCGGCGCAACGTCCCGTGCACGGCGCACGCGCCGTTGCACCGCCGAGGCCGCAGGCCGCGCGCGGCGAAAACCCCCGCATGGCCGCCAACCCCGTTGCCGAGACGCGATCCTTCGAGCACCATGTGCTCGACTTCCTCGCGTACCTTGAGTTCGAGCGCGGGCTGTCGCGGAACACGCTGGAGGCGTACCGGTCCGATCTGCTCCAGTTCGGGTCCTTCCTGCGCCGTCGCGATGCCGACGTCCTCTCGGCCCAGTACCCCGACCTCGCCGCCTTCCTGAGCGAGCTCGCCGACGGCGGCCCCGACCGCCCGCCGGTGGCGCCCGCGACGCTCCAGCGCAAGACGGCCTGCCTGCGCTCCTTCTACCGCCACCTGCGCCGCGAGGGGGAGCTCGAGCACGATCCGACCGCCGACCTGCGGGCGCCGCGCAAGAGCCAGAAGCTCCCGCAGGTCCTCTCGCGCGCGGACGTCGGGCGGCTGCTCGCCTCGCCCAGCGGCGACGACCCGGGGGCGCTGCGCGACCGGGCGCTCCTCGAGCTGATGTACGCGTGCGGGCTGCGCGCGTCGGAGGCGATCGGCCTCGACGTCGGCGACGTCGATTTGAAGGCGGGCGTGCTGCGCGCGCGCGGCAAGGGCTCCAAGGAGCGCCTCGTGCCGATCGGCCGCGAGGCGGTCGCCGCGACGCGCGCCTACCTCGAGCGGGGGCGGCCCCGTCTCGTCGGGCTGCGCGACGAGTCGCGCCTGATCCTCAACCGCCGCGGCGGCGGCCTCACCCGCCAGGGGCTCTACAAGATCGTGCAGCGCTACGCGCGCGACGCGGGCCTCGAGGGCCGGATGAGCCCGCACACCCTGCGCCACACCTTCGCCACGCACCTGCTCGCCGGCGGCTGCGACCTGCGCTCGCTGCAGGAGATGCTCGGCCACGCCGACATCGCGACGACGCAGATCTACACGCACCTCTCGGCCGAGCGGCTCAAGGATGCGTACTTCGCCGCACATCCTCGCGCCGTAGGGGACTGAGGCCGACCGGTCGGCCGATCGCGGGGAGTGCCCGCATCCGCGCGGAGTGATCGAGGGATGGGTTGCCGACCGGAGGCGACCCGCGACTGAGTGGCAGAATCCGGCGGCGGATGAGCCGCTCAGCCCCCCGCCGCGCGGCCGTGGTGGTGCTCGACGCCTGTGGCGTCGGCGCGCTCCCCGATGCCGCCGACTACGGCGACCCGCCGGACGCGAACACGCTCGCGCACATCGCCGATGCCGTCGGCGGGCTGCGCCTGCCGACGCTCGAGCGGCTCGGCCTCGGCTCCATCGTGCCCATGCGCGGCGTCGCGCCCGCCGCCGACCCCGCGCTCCACGGGCGCCTGCATCCCCTCGGGCCGGGCAAGGACTCGACGACCGGCCACTGGGAGCTCATGGGCATCGTCGCCGACGCGCCCCTGCCGACCTACCCCGAGGGGTTCCCGCGCGACGTCATCGACCGCCTGCAGGAGGCGACCGGGATGCGCTTCTGCGCGAACCGGCCGGCGAACGGCGTGGCGATCATCGAGGACCTGGGCGAGTACCACCTGCGCACGGGCGAGGTGATCCTCTACACGTCGGCGGACTCGGTGCTCCAGCTCGCCGCGCACGAGGACCGCGTCGCCGAGGCCGACCTCCACGCCGCCTGTGAGGCCGCGCGCGAGGTGATGCGCGGCGAGCACGCCGTCGGCCGCGTGATCGCCCGGCCCTTCGTCGGCGAGCCCGGGGACTTCACGCGCACCAGCGGGCGCCGGGACTTCTCGCTGGAGCCGCCGCGGCGGTCGTACCTGCAGGAGCTCCAGGACGACGGGGTGGCCGTGCACGCCGTCGGCAAGGTGCGCGACCTCTTCGCCGGGGTGGGGATCGACCGCAAGCACGCCGCGGCGACGAACACCGAGGGCATCGCGGCGACGTCCGCGCTGCTCTCGGAACTCGACGCCGGCCT
>JAXDHC010000369.1:0-6978 GCA_034664705.1 Solirubrobacteraceae bacterium | reverse complement strand
TGCGGGAGGTGATCGTGGACATCCCGCCCGATCTGCCGAGCCTGCGGCTCGTCCAGGCCCTGGCGCTGCTCCTGAACGTCGTGCTCTTCTGCGCGATGTGGGCGCTGGGCGGCGCGATCGGCTCGGGCCGGCGCCGCACCCGGGAGCTGCTCGAGCGAACGGTGGAGCTCGAGCACGAACGCGAGGAGAACGCCCGCCGCGCCGTGTTCGACGAGCGCGTGCGGATCGCCCGTGAGCTGCACGACGTGGTCGCCCACCACGTCAGCATGATGGGCGTCCAGGCCGGGGCCGCGCGCGTCGTCATCGACCGCGACCCCGCCAACTCGAAGGCGGCGCTGGCGTCGATCGAGAGCTCGAGCCGCCAGGCGGTGCTGGAGCTCCACCGGCTGCTCGGCTTCCTGCGCCAGGAGGGCGACCCGGACGCGCTGGCCCCGCAGCCGGGCCTCGGTCAGCTTTCGCGGCTCGCGGCCACGATGAGCGACGCGGAGCTGACCGTTGCGGTTCGCGTGGAGGGGCAGGAGCGGCCGCTGCCGGCGACGGTCGACGTCTCGGCCTACCGGATCGTGCAGGAGGCGCTGACCAACACGCTCAAGCACGCCGGCGCCTCGCGGGCCGACGTGCATCTGCGCTACTGGCCCGGCGAGCTCGAGGTCGAGATCATCGACGACGGCCGTGGGAACGGGCGCCCGCCGTCGGCGTCCAGCGGTCTGGGGCTGATCGGCATGCGCGAGCGCGCCGGCCTGCACGGCGGGCAGCTCTTCGCCGGTCCGGCGGCGGGCGGCGGGTTCGCGGTCCGCGTCAGGCTTCCGACCCCGAAGAGCGCGCTGTGAGCATCCGCGTGCTGCTGGCCGACGACCAGTCCATGGTCCGCGCCGGCTTTCGCATGATCCTCGAGTCCGAGGCGGACATCGAGGTCGTGGGCGAGGCGGAGAACGGCGAGCAGGCCACGGCGTCCACGCGGCGCCTGCGTCCCGACGTCGTGCTCATGGACATCCAGATGCCGGGCGAGGACGGGCTGCGGGCGACCCGGCGCGTCACCGAGACGCCGGGCCTGCCCAGCCGCGTGGTCATCCTCACCACCTTCGAGCGCGACGAGTACGTCTTCGAGGCGTTGCAGTCGGGCGCCAGCGGGTTCCTGCTCAAGAACGCTCCGCCCGAGGAGCTCGTCCACGCGGTCCGCGTCGTGGCCGCGGGGGACGCCCTGCTCGCGCCGTCGGTCACGCGGCGCATCATCGAGCAGTTCGCCCGGCGGCCGCTCAGGCCGGAGGTCGGTGCGCGGCTGCAGTCGCTGACGCAGCGCGAACGCGAGGTGCTCGTGATGCTGGCCCGCGGCAACAGCAACGCCGAGCTGGCGGCCGAGCTGTTCGTCACCGAGGGCACGATCAAGACCCACGTGTCGAGCCTGCTGGCCAAGCTCGGCCTGCGCGACCGCGTGCAGGCCGTCGTCCTGGCCTACGAGAGCGGACTGGTCACGCCCGGCGCGTAGCGACGCCTCTGTCGTTCGACAGAGGCGCCGGCGCGGAAAATCTGCGGCGGGGAGGAGCGCGACGCCTCGCGGGGGCGATGACACGCGCAGGCTGCCGTCAGACACTGGCCTCACGCACATTTCGCACCCGTCGGGAGGACAGCAGATGAACGCACCGCACGCCCCACGCACACCGCTTGCCGCATCGGCGCGCTGAGCGATGGCTCCCGTCGAGATCCGCGGCCTCTCCAAGCGCTTCGGCGACGTCGCCGCCGTGAAGAACCTCAGCTTCGACGTCCAGGCCGGTCGCGTCACCGGCTTCCTCGGCCCGAACGGGGCCGGGAAGAGCACGACGCTCCGCGCGCTGCTCGGACTGGTCCGGCCGTCGTCGGGCTCGGCCACGTTCGACGGCCTGCGCTACGACGAGCTCGACCGGCCCGGCGACCGCGTCGGCGCGGTGCTCGAGGACGCCTCGTTCCATCCGGGACGCAGCGCGCGCAACCATCTTCGCGTCCTCGCCACGACCGGCGGGCATCCGGCCGGCCGCGTCGACGAGGTCCTGTCCACCGTGGGTCTCGCCGACGCCGCCGACCGGCGTGTCAAGGGCTACTCGACGGGCATGCGCCAGCGCCTGGCGATCGCCGCCGCGCTGCTCGGCGACCCGCAGGTCCTGATCCTCGACGAGCCGACCAACGGCCTCGACCCGCCGGGCATCAGCTGGGTCCGGGAGCTCATGCGCGAGCAGGCCGCCAACGGTCGCGCCGTGCTCGTCTCCAGCCACGTCCTCGCCGAGGTCGCCCAGTCCGTCGACGACGTCGTGGTGGTCGCCGACGGAGAGCTGCGCGCCCACGGCGCGCTGGAGATGGTCCTCGGCGGCGAGGACGGCCCGGCGACCGAGGTCCGCGCCCACGACCCGGTGCGGCTGACCGGCGCGCTGGAGCGCCGCGGCCACCGTGTCCAGCGCGATGGCGACGTCGTGCTGGTGCTCGGCGCGACCCCGGAGCAGGTCGGCGAGGTCGCCGGCGAGGAGGGCGTGGCCGTGCTCGGCCTCGGCCCCCGAGCACGCTCGCTCGAAGCGGCGTTCTTCGCCCTGACCGGAGCGCGGGTATGAGCACCCTCCTGCGCGCCGAGCTGCTCAAGCTCCGCACCACCCGCACCTTCGCCGCGCTGGCCGGGGCGACCCTCGGGCTGTCGCTGCTCATCGCCATCCTCACGACGAGCCTGAACCACGGCTTCGACGACGGCGACCTGCGCACGCTGTTCGGCGGAGACTTCACCAGCGTCTTCATCCTGCTCCTCGGCGCGATCGGGATCACGGGGGAGTGGCGCCATCGCACGATCGCGAGCTCCGTGCTGGCCGCGCCCGACCGCCTGCGCCTGCTCGTGGCCAAGACGCTGTCCTGCGCGGCGGCGGGCGTCGTGCTGTCGCTCCTCGTCACGGCGGCGATCATGGTCGCCGGCACGGTGATCCTGTCCGCCCGCGGAGAGGCGACGCTCGGGGCCGTCGAGCTCGCCGACGTGCTGTGGCGCAACCTTGCCGTCGCCGCCCTGCTCGGCGCCCTCGGCGTCGGCGTCGGGGGCCTTGTGCGCAACCAGGTGGTCGCCGTCACCGGACTGCTCGTCGTCGGCCTCGCCCTCGAGCCGGCCCTCGCCTCGCTGCTGCCGGAGGTCGCCCGGTTCGGGCCCGTGCTCGGTGCGCCCCGCGGCATCCTCGGCGGCGTCGACGTCCCGAAGGGCGAGCTCCTGGCGCCGGGTGTCGCGGTGGCCGTGTCGGTCGCCTGGGCCGCCGCCGCCTTCGCCGCGGGCGCAGCCTCCCTGCGCGGCCGCGATCTCGTCTGACCGCACCAAGCACCTCGTCAACGTCCCGAACCCTCACAAGGACGACTCACATGACCGACGGTCCCAGCACTCCCAGCGCGCGCCGGCGCGAGCCCCGCGGCCGGCCGCGCACCATGTCCGCCCTCCGATGGTCGTCGGTGCCCGCGCTGCTGGCGATCGCCGTCTTCCTGCTCTTTGGAGCGGCCCCGGCGCAGGCGGCGACGTCGCAGGCGGCGACGCCCGGGACCCCCGAGCGCTTCGTCACGACGGAGCTTCCCGACTCCGCGGTCGGCCGGCAGATGCGCTGGCTCACGGAGGCGTCGACCCGGCTGCCGCTGAGCGACGCGGAGCTGCGCGCGCATTTCACCAAGGCCTTCCTGTCGCTGCCGGGCGCATCCCCGGCGGCGATCAACGAGACCCTGGGCAAGGTGATCGACGCCAGCGGCCTGCGGCTGCTGGGGCTGACCGCGGTGCAGCCGAACGCCCTCGCGGCGGTCGTCACGGCTCGCGGGACCCAGGAGCTCACGGTGACGCTCGCCGTCGACCGCGCGGGGCTCGTCGAGTTCGCTGCGCTCGCCGGGGTCGCTCCGCCGGTCGCGCTGCCCAGGCCCACCGGCCCGGCGACGGTCGGCACGGACGTCGTGCAGCTCGTCGACCGTGACCGCGGTGGGCGGCGGCTCATGCTCACGCGCTGGTATCCGGCCGCGCCCGGCGCCGCCGACCGGCCGCTGGCCGCGTACGCCGGCCCGCTGGTGAGCGGCGCGCTCGGGATGCCGGACGTGCGCGTCCACGCGCACAGCGGCGCGCGGGCCCGCCGCGGGCGCCTCCCGGTGGTCCTCTTCTCGCCGGGCCTCGGGGTGCCGCGGGTCATGTACCAGGCGCTCGCGGAGGATCTCGCCAGTCACGGCTACCTCGTCATCGCCGTCGACCACACGGGCGAGGCGCCGGTCGAGTTCGCGGACGGGCGCATGAAGCTGCCGTCCGCCGTCCAGTTCAAGCGCCCGATCGCCACCGCAGCGGCGAGCCGCCTGCGGGACATGCGCCTGATCCTGCGACGCCTGAACACCATGGCGCCCGGGCCACGAGCCGACCGGCGCCGCGTCGCCGCGATCGGCCACTCGCTCGGCGGTTCGACCGCCGCCGCGCTGATGCGCGCGGAGCCGTCGGTCCGCGCCGGCGTCGACATGGACGGATCGATCTTCGGCAGCGCCCGGCGACGCGGCGTCTCCCGGCCCTTCCTCGTCATGACCAGCGGCGGGGCCGACTCGACCATCCGGAGCTTCCTCGAGCACTCGCGCGGTCCGCGGCTGGCGCTCGAGTTCGCGGGCTTCCAGCACATGTCCTTCAGCGACGTGCCGATCGTCGCTCCCGGCAGCGTCGGCACGACGCGACCGGCCCGGGACGTGGCCGTGCAGCGCGCGTACCTGCGCGCGTTCCTGGACCGCTACCTGCTCGGCCGCCCCTCCCGGCTGCTCGCGGGCCCGTCACGCCGTTGGCCGCAGGTCACCTTCGGTCAGCGCCGGCTGTGCTGCGGAACGGCCGGGTCCTGACCGAGGACCCCTCGCGCGCGTGACCCCCATCGGCCGACGTCATCGGCGGCCGATGCGACGAGGCCCCGGCCGACGGCCGGGGCCTCGCGCTGCCCCGGGACCGGCGTCGTCGGCGCGCCGTGAACCCACGATCGGCTGCGCGGTCTCGAGCGGGACGTCGAGCTGGGGGCAGCCAGTCGTTGCGGTAGCGCGCGGCCGCCGACGGCCATGACTGGTGATCAACGGCGTCGCCCGTGGCCACCCGGCGAGTTGCCGACGATGTGCGCGGTCCGAAGGCCCGCGTCGTCCATCGCCTGCTCGATCGCATCGGGCAGCGGGGCGAACGCGGAAGACCCCGTTCCAGCGAGTAGCTGTCGATTTCGGCGCGTCCCGTTCGTCTCAGACACACCATCCGTACTCTCCGAAGGAGGACGCCATGAAGTACATGCTCCTGATCCACCAGAACTACACGCGCGACGAGGTGGCCGCGCTCCCCGAGGCCGACCAGAAGGCGCTCTGGGCCGAGTGGGCCGCGTTCAGCCAGACCCCCGGGCTCACCCCCGGCGTCGAGCTCGAGTCCGCGTCCGCCGCGACGACGGTGCGCGTGAGCGACGGCGAGACGCTGATCACCGACGGCCCGTTCGCCCAGACCAAGGAGGCGCTCGGCGGCTGGTTCCTGCTCGACGCCGACGACCTCGACGCCGCGATCGAGGTGGCCGCCCGCGTCCCCGCCGCGCGCCGGGGTGGCGCGATCGAGGTGCGTCCGGTGGTGGAGCGCTGATCGAGCGCGTCTTCCGGGATCAGTGGGGCCGCGTCCTGGCCTCGCTGATCGGCTTCCTCGGCGACTTCGACCTCGCCGAGGAAGCGACGCAGGAGGCGTTCGCGATCGCGGCACAGCGCTGGCCGGCGGCCGGCGAGCCCGCCAACCCGTATGCGTGGCTGGTGACGACCGCGCGCAACCACGCCATCGACCGGATCCGCCGCGAGCGCACGCTCGCCGCCAAGTACCAGCTGCTCGAGCCACCGGGAGCCGCGGAGGACGAGATGGAGGAGACGACGTTCCGGGACGAGCGCCTCGAGCTCATCTTCACCTGCTGCCATCCCGCGCTGGCGACCGAGGCGCAGGTTGCGCTGACGCTGCGCGCGCTCGGCGGCCTGACGACCGAGGAGATCGCGCGCGCGTTCCTCGTCGCCGAGTCGACGATGGCGCAGCGGCTCGTGCGCGCCAAGCGCAGGATCAAGGCCGCGGGGATCCCGTTCCGGACCCCGCCCGCGCACCTGCTGCCCGAGCGGCTGACCGCGGTGCTCGCCGTCGTCTACCTGATCTTCAACGAGGGCTACGACGGCCGGGGCGACCTCGCTTCGGAGGCGATCCGTCTCGGCGCCGCGCTCGCCGAGCTGATGCCCGACGAGCCCGAGGTGTCCGGCCTGCTCGCCCTGATGCTCCTGCACGACTCGCGACGCGCGGCGCGCTTCCGCGGCGGGGACCTCGTCCTGCTGGCGGACCAGGACAGGGCGCTCTGGGACCACGGGCAAATCGAGGCTGGCCGGGTGGCGCTCGAGCGCGCGCTGGCGCTGCGCGGCCGCGGTCCCTACGTGGTGCAGGCCGCCATCGCGTCCCTGCACGCCGACGAGACGCTGGACTGGCCGCAGATCGCCGCGCTGTCCGGCGAGCTCGCCCGCCTGACGCGCTCGCCGGTCGTCGAGCTGAACCGCGCCGTCGCGCTGGCCGAGGCCGAGGGCCTGGAGGTGGGGCTCGCCGCCATCGACGACCTCCAGGAGCTCGACGCCTACCACTACTTCCATGCGGCCCGCGCCGATCTCCTGCGTCGCCTCGGCCGGCCCGCCGAGGCCCGCGCCGCCTACGAACGCGCCCTCGAGCTCGTGCACTCCGAGCCCGAGCGGCGGTTCCTCGTGCGCCGCGTGGCCGCGCTCTAGCCGTCCCGCCGCGGCGCTCGCGCCGGTCGCCGGTCAGCGGTCGTCGGAGGGGGGCGCGTCCTGGCCCTCGGGCGGGTCGTACTCGACCCGGACCTCCTCGCGGCGGACCGGCACCTTCCGCGTCACGTGCTCGGTGACGAGGTACTTCTTCAGCCGCACGCGGGTCGCCGGCCGGCGGCGCGTGCCGACGACCAGCTCCTCCTCGGAGCGGATGACCTCGGCCGAGTC
>JAXDHC010000368.1:0-7274 GCA_034664705.1 Solirubrobacteraceae bacterium | reverse complement strand
GCGCCTCGAGCGACCCGGGGGCGCCGATCTCGGCGATCTGGCCGTCGCGCACGAGGACGTCGTGCGGCGCGTCGATGCCGGTCCGCGGATCGAGGACGTGGGCGCGGCTGACGAGCAGCTCGGCCGGAGTGGAGGGCGCCTGGACCAGCGCGCTTCGGGGATCGAGGGGGCGGCTCATGCCAGCTGGGGCTCCGGGGTGCGCTCGGGGACGGTGCGGCCCGCGAGGACCTCGTACAGCACGGCCATGCGGACGACGATGCCCGACTCGACCTGCATGGTGATGACCGCCTGCGGCGAGTCCACCACCTCCCCGGAGAGCTCGACGCCGCGGTTGACCGGGCCGGGGTGCATCAGGATCTGGTGCGGGTGCAGGCGGCGGCCGTTGATCTGGTACTCGGCGGCGTACTCGCGGATCGTCGGCACGAAGGCCTGGTCCATCCGCTCGTTCTGCATCCGCAGCGCGTAGACGACGTCGGCCGAGCGCAGCTCGTCGAGCGTGTAGCGCACCTCGCACCCGAGCGCCTCGATGTGGCGCGGGATCAGGGTCGGCGGCCCGCAGACGGTGACCTTGGCGCCCATCTCCTGGAACGCGAGCACGTTGGAGCGCGCGACGCGCGAGTGCAGGACGTCGCCGACGATCCAGATCGAGGCGCCGTCGAGGCTGCCGACGCGCTGGCGCAGCGTGTAGACGTCCAGGAGCGCCTGGGTCGGGTGCTCGTGCTTGCCGTCGCCGGCGTTGACGACCGCCGCCGGGGTCCACTGGGCGACGAGCGCCGCCGCCCCGGCCCACGGCGTCCGGATCACGATCGCGTCGGGCTTGTGGGCGTTCAGCGTCAGGACGGTGTCCTTGAGCGACTCGCCCTTCTCGACGCTCGACCCGCTGGCGGCGAAGTTCACGACGTCGGCGCTCAGGCGCTTGGCGGCCAGCTCGAACGACGAGCGGGTCCGCGTGCTCGCCTCGTAGAAGAGGTTCAGGACCGTGCGCCCGCGCAGCGCCGGGACCTTCTTGATCTCGCGGTCGGAGACCTCGGCGAAGGACGCCGCCCGGTCGCAGATCCGCTCGATCCCCGCGCGGTCGAGGTCCTCGATCGTCAGCAGATGCCTCATGCGGTGCTGGCCTCCTGGAGGGTGGAGATGGTGACCTCGTCGGTGCCGTCGAGCTCGGCGACGCGCACGTTCACGCGCTCGCCGCGGGCCGTCGGCAGGTTCTTGCCGACGTAGTCGGGGCGGATCGGCAGCTCGCGATGGCCGCGGTCGGCGAGGACCGCGAGCTGGACCCGGGCCGGCCGGCCGTAGTCGAAGAGCGCCTCGATCGCCGCCCGGACGGTACGCCCGGTGTAGAGGACGTCGTCGACGATCACGATCGTCACGCCGTCGACGTCGAAGTCCACGTGGCTCGAGTGGACGATCGGCGAGTCGGCCCGGCGGCCGACGTCGTCGCGGTAGAAGGAGATGTCGAGGTCGCCGTGCGGCACCTCGCGCTCCAGCAGGTCGCCGAGGAGCTCATGGAGCCGGCGGGCCAGGACGGCCCCCCGGCGGTGGATCCCCACGATGGCCAGGCGATCGGCGGCCTCGCCGCTGGACCCCGTCGCGTTCTTCTCGACGATCTCGTGCGCGATGCGCACAAGGGTCCGCCGCATGTCGTCGCCGTCCAGGACGACCTTCTCGTCAGCCATTGCACCGCCCTTCCTGGCCTCACGGGACCGGGTTAAAGGAACGCCGATGACGGTAGCAGCGGGTCAGGCCGGAAGGGTCGCCCGCACCGTCGTGCCGAGGCCCGGCGTGGAGCACACCTCGAAGGTGCCGCCGATCGCCTCGACGCGCTCGGTGCAGCCCGCGAGGCCGAGGTGGCCCTCCTGCAGCGCCGCCGCGCGGTCCACGGGCGCGAGGCCGCGGCCGTCGTCGGCGCAGCGCAGGACGACGCTGTCGTCACGGCGCTCGACGTCGAGGCGGACCGTCGTCGCGCCGGCGTGGCGGGCGGCGTTCTGCAGCAGCTCTCGCGCGAGCGACAGGAGGAGGTCGTCGTGGAGGCCGGCCGCGTCCTCGTCGATGTGCACCTCGGGCGCGAAGCGGCCCATCCGCCCCTTGTCGGCCGCGACCTGCGCGATCGCCGCCGCCAGCCCGACGGTCTCGAGCTGGTGCGGATGCAGTCCCGCGATCTGGCGGCGCAGATGGCCGACGGTCGTCTCGAGCGCCGCGCCGGCCCGGTCGACGTAGCCGGGCTTGCCGCGGCCGGCGGCCTTGAGGTCCTGCTGGGCCGAGAGCAGCGACTGCACCACGTCGTCGTGCAGCGCGTAGGCGAGCTCGCGGCGCGCGCGGTCCTCGGCGCCGAGCGCCTGCGCGACGAGCGTCTGCCGGCTGGCGGCGAGCTGGCGGATGCGGTCCTCTCGCCGGGCGAGGTACATCGACATCACGATCGCCAGGCCGCCGCGCCACGCCAGGTCCAGCGCGTTCACGGCGGCGACCTCGAGGTCGGCCGGCGCACCGATCGGCGGGGTCACCGCGCAGACGACGAGGTAGCCGACCACCGAGAGCGCCGCGAGGGCCACGGTGTGGCGCGGGCGGCCGACGAAGGCGGCGACGATCGGCGGGACCGAGAAGACGTAGCGCATCTGCGCCTCCGCCCCGCCCGAGGAGTAGGTGAGCAGGGCGATGAGGACGAGGTCGACGGCGGCGAGCGGCGCGAGCGGCACCCGCCGGCGCAGCGCGGCGATGCCCAGCGCCGCGACGGCGTACGCGCACGACAGCGGGAACACCGTCTCGAAGATCTCGAGGTCGGCGCCCGGATGGTCGATCACGCCCTCGGTGACGAGGATCACCGGCAGGAGCGCCAGCCGCAGGAGGCCGATGATGAGCGCGCGGCCGTCGCCCCGGCCGCGCAGCCACCTCACGACAGCAGGCCGCGCCTCATCGCCTCGGCGACGAGCGCGGCGCGGTCGGAGACGCCGAGCTTGCGATACGCGCGCTGCAGGTGCGTCTTGACCGTCGTGGAGGCGATCCCGAGACGCTCGGCGATCTCCGGCCCGCTCATGCCGCGCGCGGTCAGCCGCAGGATCTCGGTCTCGCGATCGCTCAGGGCCGGCTGGTCGTCGGTGGCCACGCGGCGCAGGCGCTCCAGCAGGCCGGTGTGCAGGCCCGGCGAGAGGACCGTCTCGCCGGCCCCGGCGGCGACGAGGGCGTCGCAGATGTCGTCGCGGTCGGCCTCCTTGGAGAGGTAGCCGGCCGCGCCGCCGCTCAGGGCGCGGAAGACGCTGTCGCCGTCCTCGAAGGCCGAGAGGAAGACGACCTTCGTGCCCGCGCCCGCGCCGCCGAGCTCCTCCAGCGCGGCGAGACCATCGAGCCGCGGCATGCGGACGTCGAGCAGGGCGACGTCGGGACGCAGGGCGCGGATCCGCTCGACGGCCTCGCGGCCGTCGGAGCACGCGGCGAGGAGCTCGAGGTCCTCGCGCTCGCCGATCGCCGCGAGCAGGCCCGATCGGTACACCGGATGGTCGTCGGCCACCACGACGGTCGTCGTCTGCACATGAGCCATTCAACGCCGGAACCGGCATCCCGGCCAGCGCGGATCGCACAGGATGGTCTGCGCGATGACGCACCCCCGTCCTCCCGTCGGAGGACGGACGGCCCGGCCGCGCCGCCCACGCGCGGGGAGCGCCGTCCCGCGGCGAGGATCGCGATGTCCGCCGGCGGCAGGACAGCGGTGTGCGGCACGCCGCCGCGGATGCTGCCGGTTGTGCGCTGCCGCACGCCGCCGGGGCGCCGTACAACTCTCGACGAGGCGCGAGCTCCGAGCTGTACCCCGTCGAGGCCTCGCCTCACCCTCCGCCGCCGCCCGCGGCGGCGCGTGCGTGTGTGAGTGAAGGGCGGGCGCTCCTCCGCCAAGGAGCGCCCGCCCTGCACGTGGTCGGCCGCGCGGCTCACGCGCGCTGGACCGCGACGTGCACCCGCGAGCCCTGCTCGAGGAGCGTCCCCGCCGCCGGGGACTGCTCGACGACCCGCCAGTTGCCCTCCTCGACGATGCCGAAGAGGCCGCCGCCCTCGACGTCGGCCGTGAAGCGCGCGCGCTGCAGGCGGTTCAGCGCGACGTCGAGGCGCTCGCCGACGAGCACGGGCACGCGTGTGGAGACGATGACCGTGCCGCCCGTGGTGCTCGTCGCCGGGACGGTGATGGTGCGACTCTGGATGACCGGCTTGGCGCCGCCGAGGATCGCGACGAGCAGCACGCCGCAGAGGAAGCCGCCGGCCACGCCGATCGCCAGGCCGAGCGGACCGACGCGGCGATCGCGCGCCCGTGGCTCCTCCTCGTCGCTCACGCGCGCGCCCGCTCCGGCTCGAAGCGCTCGAGCTCCGGATCGCCCTTCTCCGGGAAGGGGATGTCGATGCCGTCGAAGTCGCGCGGGACCACGGTGCGCTCGAAGACCGCGCGCGCCTCGTCGCGGATCTCGCCGCCGCCGTAGCGCGTCGAGACGTGCGTCAGGGCGAGCATCCGCACGTCCGCCTCGCGGGCGAGCTCGGCCGCCTGGCGCGCGGTGCTGTGGCCGGTCTCCATGGCGCGGTCGTGCTCGTCCTCGGTGAACGTCGCCTCGTGGATGAGGAGGTCGGCGCCGTCGGCGGCGACGCGCACCATCTCGCAGGGGGCCGTGTCGCCCGACACGACGACCTTGCGCCCGGGCCGATCGGCACCGATGACCTGCTCGGGCGTGACGCCGTTGACGGTCTCGCCGCGCTGCAGGCGACCGAAGTCCGGGCCGAACGGGACGCCGAGCGCGGTCGCCAGCTCGGCGTCGAAGCGGCCGGGCCGCACGTCCTCGAGGACCTGGTAGCCGAACGCGCGGCCGCCGCGGTGGCGGACGTTGAACGCGTTGACCTCGTAGCCGTCGAACTCCACCCCGTCGCCGGCCTCCAGCTCGACGACCGAGAACGGGTAGCGCAGCCGGCCGTAGACGATCCGCATGGCCCGCATGAGCTCGTTCGTGCCCGGCGGCCCGTAGATCGCCAGCGAGGCGTCGCGGTCGCGCAGGTCGAAGGACTTGAGCATCCCCGGCAGCCCGAGCCAGTGATCGGCGTGGTGGTGCGTGAGGAAGACGGCGCCGATGTCGGGCAGGCCCACGCTGCGCAGCAGCTGACGCTGCGTCCCCTCGCCGCAGTCGAAGAGCAGCCGGTCGCCGCCGCGGCGCATGAGGACGGCCGGCATCCCGCGGCGGGCGGTCGGCACCGATCCGGCGGTGCCGGCGAAGAAGAACGACAGGTCCATCCGCTCCCGAGCGTATCGTCGCGCCATGCTCCGGGAATTCCGGGCCTTCGTGCTGCGCGGCAACCTCGTCGACCTCGCGGTGGCGGTCGTCATCGGGACGTCGTTCGCCGCGGTGGTCAACGCGGTCGTCAAGGACCTCGTCACGCCGCTGATCGCCGCCATCGGCGGCCAGCCGGACTTCAGCGACCTCGCGTTCACGATCAACGGCAGCCGCTTCGCCTACGGCGACTTCCTCAATGCGCTCATCAGCTTCCTGATGGTCGCGGCGGTCGTCTTCTTCCTCGTCGTCAAGCCGGTCAACGCGCTGATGTCCCGCCTGCGCACCGAGCACGACGTGGAGTCCGAGACGCGCCCGTGCCCGGAGTGCCTGAGCCAGATCCCGCATGCGGCGCGCCGCTGCGCGTTCTGCACGAGCGAGGTGGCGCCGGCGCCGGCGGCCTGAGGCCGCCGGCGGCGAGCGTGCCCCTCGCGCGTGCGCGCGCGCCCGCGCGTATGAGTGCGTCGATCCTCCTGTGCGGTCGGTATTGCGGACCGCAGCCGGGACCGCAGCGCTCGGGCGGCTCAGTCGCGGTAGAACTGCAGGTACAGCCGCTCGCCCTGCTCGTCCCGGATCTTCCGCGTGCGGACCTTGCCGCCGCGACGGCCGGCCTGGGCGACGGCGCTCGCGCGGAACGTCGCGGGCTGGCCCTTGAAGTCCTCGCCCGACGTGAGCTCCCAGACGCTCCCGTCGAACCAGTCGTCCCACGGGTACACGCTCTGTGCCGGAGCTTCGGGGAACTGCTCGATGATGCGGGCCACGACGACCTCCGTCAGTCCGTGATCGGTCCCGGCGTTTCGGTCGTCGCGCGGCGAACCCAGCGACACGACCGGCACGGGGACTCCTTCCAACACCACCGTACCTCCCGGCGTCAAGCCCTTCGACCCGACCTCGACCACCGCCACCGGGTCGACCCCGACCTAAGCACAGCCGCCACCCCGACCCCCGTCCGTCACGCGCGAGGCCCCTCGGAGCAGCCCGCGGAGCCTCCCGCGGAACCCTCGAGGAACCCTTGAGACTAGACGTTGGGTGAGGATCTGAACCGCTGCGCACGGGCGACCCTGGCCGAACCGGCAGACCCCGGCCGCATCGGCGCTCCACGACGCGGCCCGCGCACCTGCGGCGGCGCAATCGCCGGCACCCGATCGTCAGCTTCGCAGCGCTGTCG
Source organism: Solirubrobacteraceae bacterium (assembly GCA_034664705.1). Lineage (GTDB taxonomy): Bacteria > Actinomycetota > Thermoleophilia > Solirubrobacterales > Solirubrobacteraceae > JAOPZW01. The sequence continues at coordinate 815 of JAXDHC010000368.1, read as the reverse complement.
CGCGGGCCAAAGGCACCGGATGCCGGACCATCGGTCAGGCCCCGCCCCTGAGCCAACCGCGGCGTCCGCCGAGTGGCGCGGGCCGGTCTGACATCGAGCCGCCTCGCGCGCCTCGGTCCGTGCCTGCCGGGCCGGGCGACGCCGATCTGGATCGCGCTTGCGAGGCGAGCGACGCACGATCCGCGGATCGCCGTCCGCCCCCACCGAAGGAGGAGTCTTGCGCAATCGCGCTTGCTTTGCCCCCGCCCCGCGGGGACCCTTCTTGCGGAACGTGCCCAACGGCGACCGGAGGGTCAGCCACTTTGCCAATCTCCGGCAAAGCATGGAGTAGTGGGCGTACGAAGTCCTCGGCCACAGGCGCGCCTTGGCGTGTCCGCGACCGGGCGCTTCTCACCACTCTCCTGGCGCTCCTCATCGTCGCCTCGATCGCGACGGCTGCGAGAGCGGCCACTCCCGATGCGGGCACTGCAGCGACGTCGGCGGCCGGTGCCGCCGACGTCGCGGGCGCAGCATCGTCGAGCACCTCCGCGCCGGCTCCCACGCCGGCCACGCCCGCCGCGACAGCGGCACCGGACCCCGCCCCGGCCAAGCCGGCGGTGACAGCGGCACCGGATCCCGCCCCGGCCACACCGGCGGCAACCGCCGCGCCGGACCCGACCCCGGCCAAGCCTGCGGCGACCCCAGCGCCGGACCCGACCCCGGCCAAGCCGGCGGCAACCGCCGCGCCGGACCCGACCCCGGCCAAGCCCGCGGCAACCGCCGCGCCGGATCCGACCCCGGCCAAGCCCGCGGCAACCGCCGCGCCGGACCCGACC
>JAXDHC010000367.1:0-2769 GCA_034664705.1 Solirubrobacteraceae bacterium | reverse complement strand
GGTTGCCCTGCGCCTCGAACGGGTCGAGCGGCTCGGAGATCGCCAGGCCGGTGTCGGCGGCGAGCTTCTCGCGCACCTTGACGGCGAACTCGGGATGGGTGTTGAGGCCGGTCCGCGGGCCTGAGCCCATGAGCGCGAGGTCCTGCGCGATCTTCGTCAGCGACACCGCGAGCACCTTGAGCGCGCCCGACAGCTCGACCAGCGCGTCGCGGTTGCCCTGCGCCTCGAACGGGTCGGCGGGGGCCGAGATCTCGTGGCCCGTCGCCTCGGTCAGCTTCGCGCGCACGCGCGAGGCGAACTCGGGGTGGGTGTTCAGACCGGTCCCGGTGGCCGTGCCGCCGAGCGGGATCTGGCGCACGTGGACGAGCGCGGACTCGATGCGCTCCTGGCCGAGGCGGATCTGCGCGGCGTAGCCGGCGAACTCCTGGCCGAGGGTCACGGGCACGGCGTCCATGAGGTGGGTGCGGCCGGCCTTGACGACGTTCTCGAAGCGCTTGGCCTTCTTCGTCAGCGAGCGCTCGAGCTGCTTGAGCGCGGGCAGCAGGGTGTTCGTCGCCTCGTCGAGCGCGGCGAGGTGCACGGCGCTCGGGAACACGTCGTTGGACGACTGGCCCATGTTGACGTGGTCGTTGGGGTGCACGGCCTTGCCGGCCAGCGAGGCGATGACCTCGTTCGCGTTCATGTTCGACGAGGTGCCCGACCCGGTCTGGAAGACGTCGATCGGGAACTGGTCGTCGTGGTCGCCGCGGCCGACCGCGTCGGCCGCCTGGGCGATCGACTCGGCGAGCTGTGGGTCGAGGCGCTCGAGCTCGGCGTTCGCGCGAGCCGCGGCGCCCTTGATGCGCCCGAGCCAATGGATGACGGACGGCGGAACCGTCTCGCCGGAGATCGGGAAGTTGTCGACGGCCTTCCGGGTCTCGCCGCCGTACAGGGATTTCTTCGGAGCCATGCCCCTAAAACTAGCCGCAGAACGCCGCCAGCTCCCGCCCGACGCCGACGGGGTCGTCGTAGGTCATCAGGAACCCCGTGCCGCTGAGCACGCGAAGCTGCGCGTCGGGCAGCAGGTCGAGCGCCTCCTCGGCGGCCTGCAGCGGATGCAGCGGATCCTCGTCGGCCCACAGCAGGAGCGTCGGCGCGGTGATGTGCGCGTAGGCGTCGAGCAGCTCGCGGCGGGCGCGCAGCTCGCGGTGGCGGGCGTAGATCGCCCACGACCGCGCGAGGTTGGCGTTGCCGCCGACGTCGGCGAACGCGTGGCGCACGAGGTCGCGGGCCTCGGGGTTGCCGCGCGCGCTCAGGCGCACGCCGACGTCCGGCTGGAAGAGGCGCTGCGCGCCGTGGCTCAGGAGCCGGTCGAGCCCGGGCACCGCGGCGGCCCGCGTGGTCGTCCGCCACGCCGAGCGCAGCCCCGCGCGGGCGGGCGGGCGGTGCAGGCAGTTCGGCGTGAGGACGAGCTTCGACGGCTCGAGGAGACCGCCCTCGACGGCGCGCAGGAGGATCTCGGCGCCGAGGTCGTGGCCGCCGACGAGCGGCCGCGGGCCCGCCGTCTCGACGCAGAACGCCGCCATCACCTCGGCCAGCCACTCGAGCGTGTACGGATGGCGCGGGCGGTCCTCGGAATCGCCGTGGAGCGGCAGGTCAGGGAGGATCACGCGGAAGCGATCGGTCAGGTGCTCGGCGATCGGCTCCCACTCGCGGTGGCTCAGGAACATCGAGTGCAGGAGCACGAGCCCCGGCCCCGTGCCGGCCTCGCGATAGGCGACGCGCGCGCCGTCGTGGTGGTGGAAGAGGCGCAGCTTCACCCGGTCGCCTCGCCCGCCCGCATGCCCTGACGCAGCGCCGCGCTGACCGCCGGGCCGCCCTCGCCCACGAACGCCGCCGCGCTCTCAACGCGGCGCTGCAGCTGCGCCTGCAGGCCGGTGGTCCGGGCGGCGCCGCGGCGGGCCGCGCCGACGAGATAGCCGAGGGCGAGCGCGGCCTTTGCGTCGCCCTCCTGGGCGCGCGCGGCGAGCTCGTCCGCGGCGCGCGTGAGCACGAGCCCGGTGTTCTGCAGCTGGGCATCGCTGCGCGCCAGGGCGACGCAGTCCGACAGCCGCGCGCGGCCGTCGAGCTTCACGGGCGACGGCGCCCGTCCGAGCGCGCGCTCGATCGCGTCCGGCGAGGCGGTGCACGCGGCGTCCGGACCGGCCGGCTCGTCGGCGCCGCCGCAGCCGGAGGCGAGCGCCAGCAGCACGAGGGCGGTGGACGCGGGCCGACGGCGCATGGAGGCAATGCTACGTCCGGGGCGCGCCGGCCTCGGGGCCGGGGCGGTCGAGCTCGGGCTACCGTCCGGCGGGTGCGGCGATCGCCCTACGACCGCGAGATCCTCCTGCTCGCGCTGCCGGCGCTGGGCGCGCTGGCGGCCGAGCCGCTGTACCTGCTCGCCGACACGGCGATCGTCGGGCACCTCGGGACGCCCCAGCTCGCCGCGCTCGCGCTCGCGGCGACGGTACTGTCGACGCTCGTCTCGCTGTGCATCTTCCTGACGTACGGAACGACGGCGCGCGTCTCGCGCCTGCACGGCGCCGGCGAGCACCGCGCGGCCGCCGGGATGGCGGCCCAGGCCCTGTGGCTGGCGATCGGCGTCGGCGCCGGCGTGGTCATCGTCGTCGTCGCGCTGGCCGATCCGCTCATCGCCCTGCTCGGCGGCGACGGCGAGGTCGCGGCGATGGCGGCGCGCTACCTGCGCATCTCGGCGCTCGGCGCGCCGATGGCGCTCATCGCGCTGGCGGG
>JAXDHC010000366.1:0-2553 GCA_034664705.1 Solirubrobacteraceae bacterium | reverse complement strand
GGCGCCCACAGCTTCCCGTTCCCGGTGCTCGACTGGATGTACACCGCCGAGCACCTGCGCGTGGGCGGGCGGATGCTCGTCGACGACGCCTACCAGCCGGCCGTCAACGTCCTCGCCCGCTATCTGCGCGCGCATCCGTCCTGGGAGCTCGAGGTCGTCCCCGGCCACCGCACCCCGGTCTTCCGCAAGGTCGCGGAGTCCGCGTTGAGCTTCGACTGGGACGACCGCGCCCTCGGCCGCGCGCGCTTCGACTACCTGCCGCCCGGCCGGCGCGCCGTCGCCTCCGCGCGGTACCGCCTGCTCGAGCGCACCGCGCTCGGCCCCGCGGTGGCGCGGCTCGCACCCGCGGTGGCGCGGGTGCGGCGCGTGGTCGGCCGGTAGCGCTGGGCTTTCGGTCCGTTCGCATAGGGGTCGAACTCGACGCTCGAACTTCGGGAGCCCGGCTCGCGCGGGGCGCCACCACCCCCGCCCGCTCGTGCGGAACGCGACCCATCACGACGTCGCGCGACCGAAGATCCCCCGATCGACCGATCGACCGATCCTGAGTGCGCGCCGATCTTCATCTCAGCACAGGACTCAGCGGCAGCCGCCGGGCGCCGCTCCGGCTCGGACCCCCCTACGAGCCGGTCGCGAACGCGGACGCGAGACCCCCACTCGCATCTGCGCCACGAAGCCCGGCGGCTCCGTTCCTGTGAACCCCTCACCTCGCGCCCGGCCGCCTGCCCCCGGGCGGCCGAGCGCGCGAGGGGGTTTCCTCGGCGGCGCGCCGGCGTTAGGCTCGCCCGGAGGCCCCGCGACGATGCTGATGCTCATCGACACGGCGGACCCGCGATACGGCGGGGCGCCCGATCCCGACGCCGAACGGGAGCGCCGGTGGGAGCCGCTCGGCCTGCGACTCTTCCTCCCGGTGGCCGGCTCCAGCAGCTGCCTGATCCTCGCGGCCGTCGCCACGCCGGCGCTGGCCTACGCGCTCGACGCGCTCGCGGTCGTGCTGTGCCTCGTGTTCGTGCACGCCGCATGGCCGCGCCACCACGCCGGGACACCGGGCGACGCGGCCGACGGCGAGCCGCCGGCGCCGGACCGCCGCGACTAGCGCGAGGCGCGACCCGGCGACGCCGAGAGCAGCGCGAGATCGGCGTCGACCATCGCGCCGATCATGTCCTCGAACGACGTCCGCGGCGCCCAGCCGAGCTTCGCCTTCGCCTTGGTGGGGTCGCCGACGAGCGGCACCGGGTCCTGCGGGCGCACGAACTGCGGATCGACGACGACGTGGTCGTCCGGGACGATGCCGACGTGGCCGAACGCGAGCTCGATGAGCTCGCCGACCGACCGGCTCTGGCCGGTCGCGATGACGTAGTCGTCGCCCGCCGGCTGCTGCAGCATGAGCCACATCGCCTCGACGAAGTCGCCGGCGTAGCCCCAGTCCCGGGTCGCGCTCAGGTTGCCGACGCGCAGCTCGTCCTGCAGGCCGAGCTTGATCGCGGCGGCCGCGTGGGTGACCTTGCGCGGCACGAACTCGGTCGGACGCCGGGGCGACTCGTGGTTGTAGGCGATGCCGCTGGAGACGTGCATCCCGTGGCGCTCGCGGTACGCCGCGAGCATGAGGTGGCCGTAGAGCTTCGCGACGCCGTAGGGGTTGTGCGGGCGGAACGGCGTCGCCTCGGTCTGGGGCGACTCGGTCGTGGCCCCGAAGATCTCGCTCGAGGACGCCTGATACAGCCGCAGCGTCGGGTTCGTGATGCGGATCGCCTCGAGCATCGCGGTCACGCCCACCGCGGTGAACTGCGCGGTCATGACCGGCTGGTGCCAGGAGGCGGGGACGAACGACGTCGCGGCGAGGTTGTAGAGCTCGTCGGGCTCGGCGCGGTTGATCGCCTCCAGCAGCGTCATCTGGTCGAGCAGGTCGCCCTGCACGAGCGTGATGTCGTCTGCGATCGCGTCCAGGTTCGCGTAGCGCGCGCTCGGCGAGCCCCGAACGATGCCGAACACCTCGTAGCCCTTCTCGAGGAGCAGCTCGGCGAGATACGAGCCGTCCTGGCCGGTGACCCCGGTGATGAGGGCCCGGGGCATGCTCAGGTCGCCGTGAGGGCGTGATGCTCTCGGAAGCTCTCGATCGTCCGCGCCAGCCCCTCGCGCAGCGGCATGCGCGCCTCGAAGCCCATCCACTCGCGGGCCCGCGTGGTGTCGAGGAAGCGCTTGGGCTGCCCGTCGGGCCGCGAGGCGTCCCAGATGACCTCGCCCTCGTGGCCGGAGAGCTCCTGGATCGTCTCGGCGAGGTCGCGGATGCGCGTCTCGATCCCGGTGCCGATGTTCACGGGCTCGGAGCGGTCGAGGTGCTCGGCGGCGAGCAGCAGGGCGAGCGCGGCGTCGTCGACGTAGAGGAACTCGCGCGACGGCTCGCCCGTGCCCCACAAGACGACCTGCTCGTCGCCGCGCTCCTGCGCCTCGACGTACTTGCGGATCATCGCGGCGATGACGTGGGAGCTCTCGAGGTCAAAGTTGTCGTTGGGTCCGTAGAGGTTGGCCACGATCGGCACGACCGAGTCGAAGCCG
>JAXDHC010000365.1:0-11152 GCA_034664705.1 Solirubrobacteraceae bacterium | reverse complement strand
GCCGTCGCCGTCGCCCTGCTCGCCTCGATCGGCGCCTTCCTGTCGGCGACGACGTCGAAGATGACCGAGCGCGCGATCGCCCGCGTGCCCGTCGACTGGCAGGTCGAGGCGCAGGGCGGCGCGCAGCCGGCCGGCGTGCTCGGCCAGGTGAGCCGGTATCCCGGCGTGCGGCGCGCCCTGCCCGTGGGGTTCGCCGCCACCACGGGCCTGAAGTCGACGACCGGCGCCTCGAGCCAGGCCACAGGCCCCGGCCGGGTCCTCGGGATCCCCGACGGCTACGCACAGGCATTTCCCGGCGAGCTGCGGCTGCTCGCCGGCCGTTCCACCGGCGTGCTGCTCGCCCAGCAGACCGCCGCGAACCTCCACGCCGAGCCCGGCGACACGGTCGCGATCGGACGTGCGGGCATGTCCGATGCCCCCCTCCGCGTCGACGGCGTGGTGGACCTGCCGGCCGCCGACTCGCTGTTCCAGCGCGTCGGCGCGCCGGTGGGCTCCCAGCCGCAGGCGCCGCCGGACAACGTGATCCTGCTGCCGCAACGGCTGTTCGCCCGGATCGAGGGTCCGCTCGCCCAGCGCCGCCCCGACCTCGTGCGCACGCAGGTCCACGTCAAGCTCGCGCACGCGCTGCCCGGCAGCCCGAGCCGGGCGTTCACCGACGTCTCCGGCCGGGCCCGGAACCTCGAGACGACGCTGGCGGGCGCGGGCCTCGTCGGCGACAACCTCGGCTCCGCGCTGGACCAGGCGCGCGGCGACGCGCTGTACGCGCAGATCCTGTTCCTCTTCCTCGGCGTGCCCGGGGCCGTCCTCGCGGGGCTCGTGACCGCCTCGATCGCCGCGGCCGGCGCGGACCGCCGGCGCCGCGACGCCGCGCTGCTGCGCACGCGCGGGGCGACCACGCGCCAGCTCGTCCGCATCGCGCTCGGCGAGGCCGGCCTCGCGGCCGGCGCCGGCATCGCCGCCGGCCTCGGCGCCGCGCTGCTCATCGGGCGCGTGACGTTCGGCACCGCGAGCTTCGGCGCCGGCACCGTGGCCGCGGTGCTGTGGGCCGGCGGCGCCGCGCTGGCCGGACTCGGCATCGCCGCGGCGACGATCGCGCTGCCCGCGTGGCGCGACGCGCGCTCGGTGACCGTCGCCGGCCAGCGGCGGCAGATCGGGCGCCGCGACCGCGCGCCCTGGTGGGCCCGCTATGGCCTGGACGTCGCGGCCCTCGCGGGCGCCGCGCTCGTGTACTGGCAGGCGTCGCGCAACGGCTACCAGCTCGTGCTGGCGCCCGAGGGCGTGCCGCAGGTGTCGGTCAACTGGTACGCGCTCCTCGCGCCCGTGCTCGCCTGGATCGGCGGCGGCCTGCTGGCCTACCGCCTCGCCGACCTCGTCCTCGTCCGCGGGCGGACCCCGCTCGTGCGCCTGCTGCGCCCGCTCGCCGGCGAGCTGTCGGCCACCGTCACCGCCACGATGGTGCGCCAGCGACGCCTGCTGGCCGGCGCGGTGGCGCTCGTCGCCCTCACCGCCGCATTCGCGGGCTCGACGGCGGTGTTCAACTCGACCTACCAGCAGCAGGCCGAGGTCGACGCCCGCCTCTCCAACGGCGCGGACGTCACCGTGATCGAGTCCCCCGGGAGCCGCGTCGGCCCGCAGCACGCGGCCCGCCTGGCCCGCGTGCGCGGCGTGAAGAGCGTCGAGCCGATGCAGCACCGCTTCGCCTACGTGGGCGCCGACCTCCAGGACCTGTACGGCGTGCGCCCGCAGACGATCGGGTCCGCCGGCAAGCTCCAGGACCCGTGGTTCGCCGGCGGCAGCGCCGGCCGGCTGATGCAGCAGCTCGCGCAGCACCCGGACAGCGTCCTCGTCGCCGCCGAGACCGTGAAGGACTTCCAGCTGCACCCCGGCGACCGGCTCCGGCTGCGGCTGCAGAACGGCCGGACGAAGCGCTTCGTCACCGTGCCGTTCCGCTACGCGGGCGTCGCGAAGGAGTTCCCGACCGCGCCGACGGACAGCTTCATCGTCGCCAACGCCGACTACGTCGCGCGCACCACCGGGGACGCCCGTGTCGGCACGTTCCTGGTGCAGACGGACGGGACCGGCCCCGCGACGGTCGCCCGGCGCGTGCGAAGCGTCGTCGGCACCGGCGCCCAGGTGACCGACATCGTCGACCAGCGCCACGTCGTCGGCTCCAACCTCACCGCGGTCGAGCTCTCCGGGCTCACGAAGGTCGAGCTGGCGTTCGCGCTCGTGCTCGCGGCGGCCGCGACCGGGCTCACGCTCGGCCTCGGATTCCGCGAGCGGCGGCGGACGTTCGCGATCGCGACGGCGCTCGGCGCGAGGTCGCGCCAGCTCGGCGGGTTCGTGTGGAGCGAGTCGGCGTTCGTCACCGGGGGCGGCCTCGTGCTCGGCGCCGCGATCGCGGTCGGGATCTCCGGCCTGCTCGTGAAGGTCCTCACCGGCGTCTTCGACCCGCCGCCGGCCGGCCTGGCGGTGCCCTGGGGCTATCTCGCGGCGGTCGCCGCCCTGGCGTGCGCGGCCGTCCTCGCCGCCGGCGTCGTCACGCTGCGCGCGCTGCGACGCCCCGCCATCGAAGAGCTGCGTGACCTGTGATGCTGGGCCTCATGACGCCGGGCGCCGTCACGGTCGCCGCCTCGGTGACGGGCACCCTGACCGGCTGGATCGGCCGGCACGGGGCGTATGCCGTGTTCGCGATCATGGCCGTCGACGCCCTGCTGCCCGCCGGCGGCGAGCTGACGATGCTCTACGCCGGCGCGCTCGCGGCCGGGGCGATCGCGGGAGCCCAGCCCGTGCTCCTCGGCCACACCCTGGCGACGGGCCCCGAGGCCTACGTCGTCCTCGCCCTCGCCGGCACGGTCGGGTACCTCGTCGGCGCGCTCGTCGGATGGGCGATCGGGCGCACGGGCGGCCGGCCGCTCCTCGAGCGCCACGGGCGATGGCTGCATCTCACGCCGGAGAACCTGGAGCGCGCCGAGGCATGGTTCGACCGGCACGGCGCCTGGGCGGTCTTCCTCTCGCGTCTGACGCCGGTGATCCGCTCGTTCATCTCGATCCCGGCCGGCGCGCTCGGCAGCCCGCCGGGGCGGTACACCGCCCTGACGCTGGCCGGATCGGCGATCTGGTGCTTCGGCTTCGCCGGCGCCGGCTGGGCGCTCGGCACGGGCTATGAGCGGCTGGATCACGCGTTCGGCTACGTCGACGTGCTCGCCGTGGCGGGCGCCGCCGCCCTGCTCGCCGGCGCCGTCGTGCTCCATCGCCGCCGCCGGGTGCGCGTGTGACCGGCGGCGCGGCACGCGCGGCCGCCCTCGCCGCGCTCCTCGCGACCGCCGCCGGTGGCTGCGGCTCGGCGTCCGGCCCGGCGGCGCGGCGCGCCACCGGCGCCACCCATGCCTCGCATGCCACCACGACCGGCGAGCCCGCCCACCGGCCGCGGGCCGTGCCGGCCGTGGGGCTGCGCGTCGCGCGCATCCGCACCCTCCCGGCCGCCGTGCAGCTGCCCGGCCTGGCCCGCGTCGGGGGCACCGTCCTCGCGGCCGGCGGCCTCGACGCCGCCGACGCCTCGGTCGCCGACGTCGTCCGGATCGCCCCGGGACGCGCCCGGCGGGTCGGCTCGCTGCCCGCGGCGCTGCACGACGTCGGCGCCGCCGCGCTCGGCGGCCGGCTGTACGTGTTCGGGGGCGGCAGCGCGGACGGGCCGACGGACGCGATCACCGCGGTCACCGCGGGGGGCCGGGCACGCCCGGCGGGGCGGCTGCCCGTCGCACTGTCGGACAGCGCGGCCGCCGCCGTCGGACGGACGGCCTACGTGATCGGCGGCTACACCAGCGGGCCGCTGCGCTCGATCCTCGCCTACCGGCCCGGGCGTCGCGTGCGGCGCGTCGCGACCCTGCCGCATCCGCTGCGCTACCCGGCTGCGGCCGCCGTGGGCGGGCGCGTGATCGTCGCGGGCGGCACCGACGGCGCCACCGCGCGCAACGAGATCCTGCGGATCGATCCGGCGCACCGGCGCGTCGCCGTCATCGGCCACCTGCCCACGCGCGTCGCCCACGCCGCCGGCGTCGCGTTCGGCGGCCGGCTGTACGTCATCGGCGGCCGCGGCGACGCGCGCGACAGCCAGCGCCGCGGCATCTGGGCCGTCGACCCCCGCACCGGCCGGGTGCGCGCGGCGGGCCGCCTGCCCGTCGCGCTGTCCGACCTGGCGGCGGTCGCGGACGGGCGGCGGGTGCTGGTCGCCGGCGGGCGCGACGCGCGCGGCGGCGTGCATCGCGAGCTCGTCGCCCTGGAGCGACGGTGAGGCCGGCGGCGCGCACGATGCTCGCGCTCGCCGCGGCCGGGGTCTGCGCGTGCGGCGGCGGCCAGGGGGCCGCGACCGATCCGCCGGCCACCGCGACGCGCGCCGCCCCCGCGCGCGCGGCGCGCGACCCCGCGCCGGCGCACACGGCCCGCCGTGCGCGGCCGTCCCGCGCCGCCCCGCGTCCGGGGCGCATCCCGCCCCTGCTCGATCCCCGCGACGTCTACGCCGCCGGGCGGCCGGGGCGCCTCGCGCGGCGCGTGCGGCACGATCCGGCGCGGGTCTACGTCCCGAACTCGACCTCCGGCACCGTCGACGTCATATCGCAGCGGACGGCGCGGATCGTCGGGCACTTCGCCGTCGGGCGCCTCCCCCAGCACGTGACGCCCTCCTGGGACCTGCGGACGCTGTGGGTCACCAACGACCTCGGCAACTCCCTCACCCCGATCGACCCGCGCACGAGCCGCCCGGGTCGCCCGGTGCGGGTCGCCGACCCCTACAACCTCTACTTCACCGCGGACGGTCGGCGGGCGATCGTCGTGGCCGAGGCGCACCGCCAGCTCGATTTCCGCGCGCCGCACACCATGCGCCTGACCAGGCGCCTGACGCTGCCGGGGTGCGCCGGCGTGGACCACATGGACTTCACCGCCTCGGGGCGCCGCGCGCTCGTCTCGTGCGAGTTCGCCGGGCGGATGGTCGTCGTCGACCTGCGCCACGAGCGCGCGGTCGGGACGGTCGCGCTGCGCCCGGGCGCCATGCCGCAGGACGTCAAGCTCTCGCCGGACGGGCGGACGTTCTACGTCGCCGACATGGCGAGCGGAGGCGTCTGGCTCATCGACGCGCGCCGGCTGCGGGTCATCCGCTTCCAGCGCACCGGCCACGGGGCGCACGGCCTCTACCCCAGCCGCGACTCGCGCGTCCTCTACGTCTCCAATCGCGACGCGGGCACGATCTCCGTCGTCTCGTTCCGCCGCCGCCGCCCGATCCGCACCTGGCGGCTGCCCGGCGGCGCCTCGCCCGACATGGGCGGCGTGTCGGCCAGCGGGCGCGTGCTGTGGCTCTCGGGCCGCTACGACAGCGAGGTCTACGCGATCTCCACGCGGACGGGCCGGCTGCTGCACCGGATCCGCGTGGGGGCCGGGCCGCACGGGATGTGCGTGTGGCCGCAGCCCGGCCGGTACTCGATCGGCCACACCGGCATCCTGCGCTGAGCCCGCGCCGACGCGGCTCGGCGGCGCCGTCAGCCGGCGAACGTGGAGTCGGCCTCGACCGCCACGTCGAGCACGAGCGGCTCGTCGCGCCGCGCCAGGCCGGGGACCACCTCGTCGAGCACCTGCACGAGCTCGTCGTGGCCGGCGACCCGCCGCGCCGGGCACCCGAGCCCGCGCGCGAGCGCGCCGACGTCGACCTCGTCGAAGGCCGGCCACGGGCCGTCCGCGCCCTGGCGCTCCGCGAGGCGGTCCATGATCGCGTAGCGGCCGTTGGACAGGACCACGAAGAGCACGCCGACGCGGTAGCGAGCGGCGCTCCACAGCGCCTGGATCGCGTACAGCGCCGACCCGTCGCCGACGAGGGCGACGACCGGACGCTCCGGGCACGCCATGCGCACCCCGGTCGCCCCCGGCAGCGCGAAGCCGAGGCCGCCCATGGCCGCGCTGAGGAAGCCCAGGGGCGCGCGCGCCGGCAGGTGGGCGTGGAGCTCCGGCCGGCTCGAGGGCGTCTCCTCGACCACCACGGCGTCGGCGGGCAGGCGTGCGGCGAGCGCGGCGAAGACGTGGCGGGCGCGCAGCGGCTCGCCGGGGCCGGGCGGCTGCGGCGCGACGGCGCCCGGCCGCGGCGGGGCGGCGCCGTCCGGTGCGGCGCGCGCGTCCAGCCGGTCCGCCAGGCGCCGGCACACCGCCGCCGGCGGGGCGAGGACGGCGAGGTCGGCGGGACTGCGATGGGCCTCCGCGGCGTCGTCGGTGATGACCGCCACCCGCGTTCCCGGGCCGACGAGCGGCCCCGGCACGAACGGGTACAGACGGAACACCGGCGCGCCGACGGCGATCACGACGTCGTGGCCGCCGAGGACCTCGCGCAGCCGCGCGCGGTCGGCCGGCAGGTGCCCGGCGAACTGCGGGTGGTCCTGCGGGAAGCCCGCGCGGGCGCCGAAGGCCTCCTGCCAGACCGGGCAGCGCAGGCGCTCGGCGAGCGCGACGAGCGCCGCCCAGCCGTCGGGCGTGTCCGCCCCCGCGCCGACGACGAGCGCCGGCGTGCGGGCCGCCCCGAGCAGCGCGGCGAGCTCCTCGACGGGTCCCTCGCCGGCCTCGGCGGCGGCGAGGACGCGCGCCGGCGCGGCGCGCTCCGCGGGATCGCCGGCCGGCTGGAGCCAGTCGTCCATCGGCACCACGACGATGGCCGGTCCGCGATGCGTCGCCGCCTCGTGGTGGGCCCGCGCGATCGCGCCCGGCACGTCCTGCGCCCGGGCGGGCGCGTGCACCCAGACCGGGTAGTCGCCGGCGAGCCCCTCCAGCCGCCCGGTGAGGAACGGCTCGAGCGCGAGGTGGCGGCGGTCCTGCTGGCCGACCACGACGACGAGCGGCGCACGGTTCACGCGTGCCGTGGCGAGCGCGCCGACGGCGTTGCCGAGCCCCGCGGTCGTGTGCAGCAGCGCGAACGCCGGGCGCCCCGCGCCGATGGCCCAGCCGGTCGCCAGCCCGACGACGGAGCCCTCGTGCAGCGCGAGCACGAAGCGCAGGTCCGCGGGCAGGCCGGCGAGGAGCGGCACCTCGGTCGACCCCGGGTTCGCGAAGAGCGTCGTCAGCCCGTGCTCGCGCAGCACGTCGAACGCCGCATCCCGGACCGTGCCGGGCGCCGTGGCGCCGGCGGGCCGGGCCGCCGGTCTGTGGGAGGTGCGCGCCATGTCGCCGATCGCCGGGCACGCAGGCTATCGGCGGCCGCGGAGCCACGGCGCGCGAACGCACGCCCGGCGCAGTCCGGTGCAGAACATGTCGAGCGCATCGCGTTCGCCGTGCGGCAATCCGTCCACTACCAATACGGAGCGGCCGCCGCGTCGACTGCGAGTTCCCGCCGGACGGCACCGTCGGACGGTGGACCCTCCCGGCGGTCGGCGTCGGCGGCCGCTCAGGTCGCGGCCGGCGCGCCGCCGGCCGTCAGCGCGTGCGGCGGACGACGTGGAAGCGGACCGTCCGGACCGCAGAGGCGCCCGCCGGACCCGCGGCGACGGCCGTGAGGCGATAGCGCGCCGACGTGAGGCCGCGGTAGAGCTCGATCGGCAGGCGCGTCACGTTCGCCCCCGTCCGGCCCGGGAGGGTCCAGGCGCGGAGGTGGCGGTGCTTCCCGGCTCCGCTGGTGCGGTCGAGGCTCAGCCGCACGGTCGCGGCGGCGCTCAGCGAGAAGCGCAGGGCCGGCAATCGTGACGTCGGAAAGCTCGCGGCGCGGATCTTGCGCGCGGGCGGCACGTACAGCAGCACCGGGAACTGCACCCCGACGAGGATCGGCGCCGGCAGCGCGACCGTCCAGTCGGCGTGCACGTCGGCGGTCCCGCCGCCCGGCAGGGCGGCGCGCACGGCGAGGCGGTGGCCGCCGGGCGCCAGCGAGTCGAGGGTCAGCGTCGTCCCGCACGCGGCCCAGGCGGCCCCGTCGAGGCTGCACTCGGCCGGGGCCGTGCCGATGCTCGCGACCGAGAACGCCGCGCTCGCGCCGGTCAGCTGCGCGATCGCGGGGCCGGCGGCCGGGGCGGGCGGCAGCGTGACGGTCGCGGGCGACGCGTCGGCGTTGCCGGCGTCGTCGACGGCGCGGACGGCGACCTGCAGGCCGCCGGGGAACGCGGCGGGGCTCGCGCAGGGCGCCCAGCCGGCGCCGCCGGCGTTGCACTCGAACCGGGCGCCGAGCTCCGAGGCGAAGGCGAGCATCGCGGTCGGCTGGACCGCCGCGGGCAGGACCGCCAGCGCGTGGGTCTCGGGCGCCCTGGTGTCGACCGTCCACGTCGCGGTCGGCGGGGCCGCCTCCACGCGGCCGTAGCGGTCGCGGGCGCGGACCCGGAAGCCGTGCGTGCCGTCGCCGAGGCCGCCGAAGGCCGCCGGCGAGCTGCAGGGTCCCCACGGGCGGCCGTCCAGGCTGCACTCGTAGGCCACCGGGGCCGGCGTCGCGGAGAACGCGAACGTGGCGTCGCCCGTCGGGCTCAGCACGGCGGGCCGGTCGCCGAGCGCTGTGACGGGCGCCGGCGGGGCGCCGAACAGCGGGTCGATCCGCCACGCGGCCACCGCCGGCGAGCCGTCGAGCCGGCCGTAGCGGTCGCGGCCGCGGACCTGGAAGGCATGGGCGCCCGCGGCCAGCGAGCGGGTGGTCACCGGCGACGCGCACGTCCCCCAGGCCGCCCCGTCGAGGCTGCACTGGAAGGTCGTGCCCGGGCGGTCGGCGGTGAAGGCGAACGTCGCGGTGGGCGCGGTGCTCACGGGCGCCGGCGCGGCGGCGAACGCGGTGTCCGGCGCCGCACCGGTCGCCAGGGCGTAGTGGTCGCGAACGGTGGCTGCGTCCAGGGCAACGCCGTAGAGGGCGACCTCGTCCACGACGCCGCGGCGGAAGGGGTTGTTCGTGCTGCTGCGCGTCGACGCCGAGGAACGCCCCAGGCGCAGCCCGTCGGCCGCGGGCACCGGGACGCCGGCGGCCGGCGTCGAGGCCACCGGCTCGCCGTCGGCGTACAGGGTCACCGTCGTGGCGTCCACCGTCGCGGCGAGGTGGTGCCAGACGCCGGTGGTCAGTGCGCCGCCGCGCACGGAGACCGCCGTGACGGTCCCGCCGGCGTTCATCGCGACGTCGAAGACCGGCGCCCCGTCGGACGCCAGGGACAGGTGGTAGCCGGTGGAGGCGGTGCCGTCGCTGACCACGGCGCGCGTCGTGGCGCGGCCGTCGTGGCTGACCCACGCCTCGACCGTCATGTCGCCCGCGAGAACCGGCCCGTCGCCGAGGGCGACGTAGGACGACGTGCTGCCGAACCGCACGGCCGTGTCGGCGTCGTCGGAGATCGCGCCCGCCCAGCCCGGCGTCACGGAGAACGCCTGGCCCGTCGCGCCGGTGACGAGGTCGGCCGGCGCGACGCCGGCGGCCTCCCCCAGGCGCCAGTGGCCGGCCACGCCCGGGGTCGCGCGGACGGTCTCGGCGTAGCCGCCCGCGCTCGCGCCCGCGGGGGCGGCGCCGACGAGCAGCGCGAGCGCGCCCACGGCACCGAGCGCCCACCGGCGGACGGTCGGCATGCGCAGGCGCGCCATCAGCGCAGCACCCGCTCGCAGTCGCGGGCCACGCGGTCGCCGCGGCCGGCGTGCACCGTGTCGCGGCCGGAGCCGCAGGCGATCCGGTCGCGCGTGCGCGCCGTCGCGTGGATGACGTCGTTCCCGGCGCCGGCGCGCACCACGTTGCGCCCGCGGCCGCGGACGCGGATGTCGTCGTCGCCGCTGCCGCCGTCGATGACGTTGTCGCGCTCGCCGCCCTGCAGCCGGTCGTCGCCGGGCCCGCCGAGGATCGTGTTCGTCCCGCCGCGGCCGCCGTAGATCGTGTCGTTGCCGGGGCCGCCGTCGAGGTGGTCGGGGAGCGAGCTGTTGCGGTCGGCGAAGCGCATGCCCCAGATCACGTCGTCGCCGGCGCCGCCGAGGATGCGGTCCGCGCCGACGCCTCCGAGGAGGTTGTCGTCGCGCTCGGTTCCCTGGTTGGTGGCGCCGGCGTCCTCGGCGAGGTACTTCTCGCCCTTCGCCGGATCGGTGATCGCCTCGGCCTCGACGATCGACTCGCAGTTGACGAACCGCCCGTCTCGCAGCATCTGCACGTTGGAGCCGCCGCCCTCGGCGTCGACCGGGTTGATGTAGAGCGTGTCCTTGCCGGGCCCGCAGTCGATGCCGCGCGCCGCCGTGCCGTTGTTGACGTAGACGACGTCGTCGCCGTTGCCGCCGCGGATGGTGTCCGGGCCCGAGTCGGCGAAGATCTCGTCGTTGCCGTCGCCGCCGTCGACGGTGTCGCCCGCCGAGCCGGCGTGGATGATGTCGTCGCCGGCGCCACCGAGGATCGTGTCGGTGTCCGGGCCGCCGTCGATCGTGTCGTCGCCGGGACCGGCGTCGATGACGTCGGCGCCGAAGCCGCCGGCGATCGTGTCGTCGCCGTCGCCGCCGTCGAGGTGGTCGACGCCGGCGGCGCCGTCGAGCAGGTCGTCGCCGGCGCCGCCGCTGACGCGGTCGGGGCCGGTCTCGCCGAAGAGCTGGTCGGCGCCGCCGAGCCCGAAGAGCCGGTCCGCGCCGCCGTTGCCGTGCAGGACGTCGGGGCCGGGCGTCCCGGTGATGCGGTTGGGGCCGGGCGTGCCGGTCACCGTGCGGGCGAGCGCGCCCGGCGCCGGCGCCGCGAGCACGGCGACGGCGACCAGCGCCGCGGTGCGCGGCGAGCGGAGCTGCGTCAGGAGACGGATGCGGTGGGACATGGCGGGCCTCGGAGCGCCGGGCCGGGTGTCGGGGAGCCCGGCCGCGGTTCCACCCGGTGATCGGCAGCGCGCGCGAGACTTGAAGTGGCCTGTCCAAACAGGCGTTCCCCGGCCGCGCGGGAACCGCGGCGCTCAGCTCACGAGCGCGGCGCAGACCCACTGCGACGCGCCGCTGCCGCCCGCCCAGATGCGCGCGGCGACGCGGTCCTGCTCGGCCTTCGACGCGAGGTACGCGTGAGGCCCGGAGCCGCCGTAGAGGCTCCACGTGCTCGGCAGGATCTGGTAGTAGCCCGAGGCGCCCGCGCTGTTCGGCGGCAGGTCCTGGCCGCCGGACTCGCACTGCACGATCGGCCACGGGATCGCCCATGGCCCGCCGGGTCCGACCGCGCGTGCCGCCC
>JAXDHC010000364.1:0-2576 GCA_034664705.1 Solirubrobacteraceae bacterium | reverse complement strand
GCGCAGCGCCTCGGCGACCACCTCGAGCGCCGGGATGTTCTCCGCCTGGCCCTCCCAGAGGAGGTTGAGCGCCGGGCCTGTCCGGTGGCTCGTCTTCACGGTGTCGCCGAGCTCGAAGTGCGCGTCGAGCACCTCGTGGACGTTGCCCGCGAAGCGCTCGATGTCACGCCGCTGCTCCCGCGTCGAGCAGACGACGGCGTCAGCTCGCGCCGCCATGGCCTCGATCGCGTGCCGGTAGTTCGCCACCGGGCGCGCGATCTCCCCGATCGCGAACTTCGCCAGGCCCCGCCCGCGCGACTTCCAGTCCGCGGCCGCCGGGCCGGCGAGGTAGGCGTCGATCAGGTCGTAGACCAGCCGAGCGCGCCCGCCGTGCTCGGCCCAGCGCACGATGTCGGCGCGCTGGGAGACGATCACGACGTCGTAGTCCTGGTCCGGATCGGCGATCTCGAAGTCGACGCCGCGGTGGCGGGCGTACCAGGGGAAGCGGCGCCGGTCCCCGGGCTGCTCGAGCGAGGGGGACAGCGGCGCGTACGCGACCCGCAGACCGCTCAGCGGGGCCCGCGCAACCGGCGCGGCGTCTCGGAGGTGCCCGGTACTGGCCATCGGCGGTTGCCATCATGGCACCTTCATGTGCGGCATCTCCGGCTTCCTCTCCGACCATCCGCAGCGCGACATCCCCGTCGCCGAGCGCCAGATCGCGCTGCTCGAGCACCGCGGCCCCGACGCCGCGGGCTGGTGGACGGGGAGCGGGTGCGTGCTGGCCCAGAACCGCCTCGCGGTCATCGACGTCGAGGGCGGCGACCCGCCGATCACGAACGAGGACGGCTCGGTCGGCGTCGTCCTCAACGGCGAGATCTACAACTTCCCCGCGCTCCAGGACGAGCTGCGCGCGGCGGGGCACACGCTCTCCACGCGCTGTGACACGGAGGTGATCGCGCACCTCGGCGAGGACCACGACCCGGTGGCCCTGGCGCGGCGCCTGGACGGCATGTTCGCCTTCGCGCTCTGGCGTGAGCGCGACCGCCGGCTCGTGCTCGGCCGCGACCGCCTCGGCAAGAAGCCGCTCTACTGGTTCCACGACGGCGAGCACTTCGTGTTCGGCAGCGAGATCAAGGCGGTGCTCGCCCATCCCGCCGTCCCGCGCGAGCTCGACGACACGGCCCTCGCGCCGTACCTCACCTTCGGGTACGTGCCGTCGCCGCGGACGATGTACCGCGGCATCCAGAGCCTGCCGCCCGGCTGCGTGCTGACCATCGAGGACGGCGGCGCGCCGCGCATCGAGCGTTACTGGCACACGCCGCGCCACGAGCCGGGCGCGCCGCAGGCCGACCTGTCGTACGCCGACGCCGTGTCGGAGGTGCGCACCCGCCTGCGGACGGCGGTCGACAAGCGCCTCATCGCAGACGTCCCGCTGGGCGCGTTCCTCAGCGGCGGCATCGACTCGAGCGCGATCGTCGCGATGATGGCCGAGATCAGCGACCGGCCGATCGAGACGTTCACGATCGGCTTCGACGACACCGACGGCTTCGACGAG
This sequence comes from Solirubrobacteraceae bacterium, assembly GCA_034664705.1. GTDB lineage: Bacteria > Actinomycetota > Thermoleophilia > Solirubrobacterales > Solirubrobacteraceae > JAOPZW01. Next base: position 1,042 of record JAXDHC010000364.1, on the reverse strand, counting down.
CGCCCGTACGCGCAGACGGTCGCGCGGGCCTTCGGCACGAACCACCACGAGTTCGTCGTGCATCCCGACGCGATCGACCTCGTCGAGCGCCTCGTGTGGTTCCACGACCAGCCGTTCGGCGACTCGAGCGCGATCCCGACCTTCCTGCTCAGCGAGATGACCGCCCAGCATGTGACCGTCGCCCTCGCCGGCGACGGCGGCGACGAGGTCTTCGCGGGCTACGAGCGCTTCCTCGGCGGCGTCGCCGCCGGGACGTACGAGCGCCTCCCGCGGCTCGCCCGCCAGGCGGTCGAGGGCGCCCTCGCCGTGGCGCCCGCCGGCCACATCCCGATGGTGCCGAAGGCGCGGCGGTTCGTCGCGCGCGCCGGGGCCGGCCTGCCGACGGCGTTCCGCCAGTGGATCAGCTACGTCGCCGACGAGGACGCACAGGCGCTGACCGGCAGCGCGAACGGCTGGGGCATCGCCGACTACGAGGCGGCGTGGGAACGCAGCGCCGGCCAGCCGGTGCTCGAGCGGCTGCTCGCGCTGAACCTCGAGACCTACCTCCTCGACGACCTGCTGGTGAAGGTCGACCGGATGAGCATGGCCCACGCGCTCGAGGTCCGCGCGCCGTTCCTCGACCACGAGCTCGTCGAGTTCGCGGCCGGCCTGCCGCCGCGCTTCAAGGCGCGCGGGATGACCCTCAAGCGCGTGCTGCGCGACGCGATGCGGCCGGTCCTGCCGGCGGAGATCCTCACCCGCGGCAAGCGCGGGTTCGGCGTCCCGCTGGACCGCTGGTTCCGGACCGACCTGCGCGTCTACGCCGAGGGGATGCTCCTGGGCCCCGACGCCCGCGTCCGCCACCACCTCGACGAGGGCGCGGTGCAGCGGCTCGTCGCCGAGCACATGAGCGGCGCGCGCAACAACGGCCATCCGCTGTGGACGCTGCTCACGCTCGAGGTGTTCCTGCGCCGTGAAGGCTGGTGACGCGGCGCCCGCGGGCGGGCCCACCGTCAGCGCCGTCATCCCCGTCTTCGTCGGGGAGGCGTTCGTCGCCGACGCG
>JAXDHC010000363.1:0-2783 GCA_034664705.1 Solirubrobacteraceae bacterium | reverse complement strand
CCGACGAGGTCGCCCTCCCCCGGCCCGTACAGGCCGGCGTACAGCGTGCGGGAGATCTCGTAGCTCATGGGCGCGCCTCGCCGTCGCGGTCGGCGAATCCGCGGTCGCGGGCGAGCCGCAGCGGGGTCGCCTGCGCCGTGTCGTCGTCGACCGCGCCGTCGACCAGGTTGTGGAACCCGCGCACCCGGCGCTCGCCGCCGTAGGGCCGCAGGCGCACCGTCTTGGTCTCGCCCGGCTCGAAGCGGACCGAGAGCCCGGCGGGCACGTCCAGGCGCATGCCGACCGCCGACGCCCGGTCGAAGCGCAGCGCGCGGTTGACCTCGAAGAAGTGGAAGTGCGACGTCACCTGGATCGCGCGGTCCAGCTCGTTCGTCACCGGGAGCTCCACCGTCTCCCCCGCCGCCGGCACCACGATGTCCGGCTGCGGCGGCGCGATGGCGCCCGGCACGAGGCCGCCGGCGGCGCCGGACGGCTGCTGCGCCTTGATCGGGAAGTACAGGGTCACGAGCGCGGTGCCGTCCTCGAACAGCGGCTCGATCTGGATGCGATCGACCATCTCGGCGACGCCCTCGAGGACGTCGTCCTCGGAGAGGATCCGGTAGCCGAGCGCGCGCACCTCGTCGTAGGAGCGTCCGGCGCGCCCGGCCTCCATCAGCTCGTCGGAGATGAGCGCCACCGCCTCGGGGTGGTTGAGCAGCAGGCCGGCGGCGCGCCGCCGGCGGGCCAGCTCGGCGGCCAGGAAGATCAACAGGCGCTCCTGCTCGACCGGGGTCAGCTTCACGGCGAGTCTCCTGTGTTCAGTGCGCGTGCATGGACCGAATGAGCGGCTCGGTGCATCCGAGCCGCACCGGCTCGACGCTGACCTCGACGCCGTCGGCGGCCTCGTGGGCGACGGTCGCCATCGCCACCTCGCGGCTCGTCGTGATCGGGACCCGGAGCTCGTCGGGGCCGACCTCGACCGGGACGTGCTGGTTGCCGAACGCGTGCGCGATCCGCGCCGCGGCGGCGACGCGCGCGGCGCATGAGGCGGCCGTCAGGCGCACGACGAGCGCGTCCTCGGCGGTCCGCTCCACGGCGACGATGAAATCGCCCTCGTCGCTCAGCACCGCGCCGTGTCGCAGATAGGCGCCGCGCTCGAGGTCGACGGCGACGTCAGTGCCGGCGTCCGTGCGCCCGCGCAGCCGCCGCCGCACCGCGGACGCGGCATCGACGGGCAGGCGCTCGACGCGCTTGCCGGCGAACCGCGGCTCGCCGGCGTCCCCGAGGATGCGGCGGGCGAGCAGCATCACGGCCCCGGTTGCCCCGCCGGCGCGATGAGCGCCGCGGCGGGCGCGCGGTCGAACAGGACCGCCCGGAAGAGCTCGTCGAGGATCGCCCGCGGGCTCTCGTCCGTGCCGAGGTCGCTGAAGATCGCCGGGCGCCCGCCGCGCGCCGCCGCCACGTCGCGGCGCATGAGCGCGAGGTCGGCCCCGACGTACGGGGCGAGGTCGATCTTGTTGACGACGAGCAGGTCGGCCTGCGTCACGCCGAGCCCGCGCTTGCGCGGCACGTCGTCACCGCCGGCCACGTCGATCACGAAGATCCACCAGTCGACGAGGTCGGCCGAGAACGTCGCCGCCAGGTTGTCGCCGCCGCTCTCGATGATGACGAGGTCCAGCGGGCCGTGGTCGCGCTCCAGGCGCGCGACGGCGGCGAGGTTGACGCTCGGGTCCTCGCGGATCGCCGTGTGCGGGCACGCGCCGGTCTCCACGCCGACGACGCGGTCGGGCGCGATGAGGCCGCCGGCGGCGATGCGCTCGGCGTCCTCGCGCGTGACGAGGTCGTTGGTGACGACCGCCACCGACAGCCCGGCCTCGTGCAGCAGCGGCAGCAGGCGCTCGATCATCCGCGTCTTGCCCGACCCGACGGGGCCGCCGATCCCGATCCGGACGGGGTCGCCCACCGCGCTCACGCGGCGGCCGAGCCCGCCGCCGCGGCGACGTGCTCCTCGACGACGACGTGCTCGTGGGATGCGGTGAAGCGCTCGACGTCGGCCACCGCCGCCCGGCCCTCGGGCGTCGCGAGCGCGTCGTGGAAGGCCGCCTCGTCGTCCCACCACAGCTCGGCGAGCCCGTCGTAGGGCGCCGGGTCGGCGGAGCTCGACGCGACGACGTTGCACGTGAAGCCGCGGAGGTTGGGCACGGCGAGCACGATCGGCACGTGGCGCTCGAGCCAGTACGCGCGGAACGCCTCGGGCGACAGGCCCGGATCGCGCTGCAGAAGGAAGATCGTCTTGTACACGGCGAGGCGATCCTAGGCCCGGCGTTCGCCCCCGCGAGAGGGGCGGACTGTCCATGATTGCCCGACGGCTCTGTGCAGCGTGCCCACTCCGGCGCCGAGGCCGCCCGGGCCTCACGCGATGCGCGAGAGCGGCTCCTCGATCGACGCCGGGTCGCGCGTCAGGCGCGCGAAGACCGGCGCGCGCGCCGGCCCCGGGCGGATGCAGACGAGGATCCGCCCGGGGCCGCTGTCGGGGACCAGCAGACCCCGCGGCAGGCCGAGCATGGCCTCGACGTGGAGCCCGAAGTCGCCCAGGCTCGCGCAGACGCCGCCGCGCCGGCGGTTCGCGACGAAGCCCATCCCGAGCACGAACAGGCCCGCGCCGTCGCCGGCCAGGGCCACGCACGCCTCCAGCAGGCGGACGTGCGCGGCCTCGTCGCGCAGCGGCCCGCGGCCCGCCACGGCCGCCTCGACCGGCCGCGAGCCCCACGGCGCGACGCCGAGCACGAGGTCCGGCGGGCCGT
>JAXDHC010000362.1:0-3519 GCA_034664705.1 Solirubrobacteraceae bacterium | reverse complement strand
AGCGCAACACCGCGCTCGGCGTCTGGGGCGCCGTGGCCGGCTCGGGCGGCGCCGCCGGCGTCCTGCTCGGCGGCATGCTCACCGAGTGGGCCGGCTGGCAGTGGGTGCTGTTCGTCAACGTGCCGATCGGCCTGATCGCCGCCGCGCTGGCCCCGCGCCTGCTCGGCGAGAGCCGCGACGTCGACCGCGTCCGCCATTTCGACGCGGCCGGCGCGGTGACCGTCACCGCCGGCCTGGCGATCGGCGTCTACGCGCTCGTCGACGCCAACAACGCCGGCTGGACGTCCACGCAGACGCTCGGCCTCGGCGCCATCGCCGTCGCCCTGCTGGCGACGTTCCTGGCCGTCGAGTCGCGGACGCGCCACCCCCTCATGCCGTTCGCGATCTTCCGCCTGCGCACGCTGCGCGGGGCGAACGTCGTGGGCCTGCTCATCGGCATGGCGCTGTTCGCGATGTTCTTCTTCCTGTCGCTCTACCTCCAGCAGGTGCTCGGCTACGACGCGCTGAAGGCCGGCTTTGCGTACCTGCCGCTCGCGCTGAACATCATCCTCAGCGCCGGGGCGGCGTCGGTCCTCGTCACCCGCGTGGGCTTCAAGCCGACGCTCATCGCCGGCCTGCTGCTCGTCGCGGCCGGGCTCGTCTGGCTGAGCCAGGTCTCGGCGCCCGGCGGGAGCTACGTCGGCGACGTCCTGTTCCCGTCGCTGCTGACCGCGTGGGGCCTCGGCCTCGCCTTCGTCCCCGTGACGATCGCCGCGGTCACGGGCACGCGACCCGACGAGGCGGGCCTCGCCTCGGGGCTCATCAACACCGCCCAGCAGGTCGGCGGCGCGCTCGGCCTCGCGGTGCTCGCCGCGATCGCGAACGGGCGGACGGATAACGTCCTCGCCGCCGGTGAGCGCAACCCCGCCGTGGCGCTCACCCAGGGCTTCCAGGACGCGTTCCTCGCGGGCGCCGGCCTCGCCGTGCTCGCGGCGCTGCTGGCGACCGTCCTCATCTCCTCCCGCGACAGCCGCGAGCACGCCGCGGCGGCGCGTCGCGGCGACGCGGAGGCGGTCCCCGTCGCCGCCTGAGGTCGCCGGGGCGGGCGCGCCTGCGACGATGCGGGCGTGTCCGCCCTCTCCAGCGTCTGCGTCTTCTGCGGCTCCAACGCGGGCGCCGACCCCGCCTACGAGGAGGCCGCGCGCCGCGTCGGCGCCGGCCTCGCGGAGCGCGGCGTCCGGCTGGTCTACGGCGGCGGCCGGGTCGGCCTCATGGGCGCGATCGCCGACGCGGCGCTCGCGGCCGGCGGCGACGTGGTCGGCGTCATCCCCGAGCAGATCGTCGCCCTCGAGGTCGGCCATCGCGGGGTCGGCGACCTGCGCGTCGTCGGCTCCATGCACGAGCGCAAGGCGCTCATGGCCGAGCTGTCCGACGCGTTCATCGCGCTGCCGGGCGGGATCGGCACCTTCGAGGAGCTCTTCGAGATCTACACCTGGGCGCAGCTCGGCCTGCACCGCAAGCCGCTCGGCCTCCTCGACGTCGCGGGCTACTACGAGCCGCTCACGGCGATGCTCGACCACGCGGTGACGCAGCGCTTCCTGCGTCCGGAGACGCGCGCGCTGCTCGCGGTGGACGAGACGCTGGAGGCGCTGCTGGATCGCTTCGCCGAGTGGGAGCCGCCCGGGCTGCCCAGGTGGATCGATCGCGAGGCGACCTAGACGGCCGGCCGATACGCGCGGGCGCGCGGGCCGTCGTCGGCCCCCGCACGGGCGCCGGCGTCGCCGTCCAGCCCGAGCGCGGTGATCTGCTCGATCGCGCGCTGGGCGAGCCGGCGGAGCGTCGTGACGTCGTCGTCGGTCCACGCGCGCGGCTGGTGGTCGATCGCGCACAGCACGCCGAGGGTGTTGCCGTCCCCGTCGACGAGCGGGATCCCCGCGTAGGCGATCACGCGCTGGTCGCGGATCGCCGGGTTGTCGCGCAGGAGCGGACTCGTCCGTGCGTCGGCGATCACGAGCGGCCGGCCGGTGATCACGGCGTGCTGGCAGAAGCTGTGCGACAGCGGCGTCCCGCGGTCCTCCGAGGCCCACCCCTCGACGCCGCACTGCCCCGCGAAGATCTGGCGGTCGTCGTCGACGAGCGAGACCGTGACCACCGGGACGTCCATCATCCACGCGGCGACCCGCGACAGCTCGTCGAGCTCGGGCACCGCTGGCGCGCCGAGGAGTCCCGTCGCGTCGAGAGCGGCGAGCCGCGCCGGCTCCGAGAGCCGGGCGCGGGCGCCGTTGGCCTTGTCGGCGTAGAGCGCGTGGTCGGCGCGGCGCATGAGCGCCGATCCGGTCTCCCCGCCGTCCCAGAGCACGATGCCGACGGCGGAGCCCGGCGCGCTGACGGCGCGGCGCAGGCGCTCGGCGACGGCGTCGACGTCGTCCGGCCGGCAGTCCGGGAGCAGCACGGCGAACTCGTCGCCGCCGAGGCGGGCGAGCAGGTCGTCCTGGCGCAGCTGCGCCTGCCACGCGGCGGCGACCTCCTTGAGCAGGCGATCCCCGGCCTGGTGGCCCTCGCGGTCGTTGACGGCCTTGAAGCCGTTGAGGTCCATGTAGGCGAGCGCCAGCGTCCCGCCCGAGCGCTGTGCCCGCGCGAGCGCCGCGGGCAGCTCGTGGTCGAAGGCGCGGCGGTTGGGCACGCCGGTCAGCGCGTCGTGCATGGCGGCGGACCGGAGCCGCCGCACGGCGGCGAGACGCTGGAGGGCGACGGCGGCCTCGTCGGCGGCGAGCTCGACGAGGTCGGTCTGCCGGGTGCCGAGCGAGTCGACGCGCTCGGCCCAGCCGACGACGAGCACCCCGCGCGCCTCGCCGTCGACGACGACCGGCTGGTAGACGATCGAGGTCGCGCCCATGGCGCACAGCAGCCGCTGGTGCACCGCGGGGTGGCCGTGGCCGTCGGCGACGAAGAAGGGGCGCCCGCTCATGAGCGCGGTGCCCGAGCCGGAGGTCTCGTGGCGCACGCGGATGCGCTCGCCGACGATGTGCCCCGGCGTGGCGGCGATGACGACGAGGTCGAGGTTGTCGGCCGGCTCCAGGAGGGCGCTGAACACCGCGTCGGTGAGCTCCGCGACGTGCTCGACGACGGCATGGCGCGCGTCCTCGAGCGAGGCGACGTCCTGCGCGAGCCGGCGCAGGCCGGCCAGGTCTCGCTGCTCGCGGGCCAGCCGGTCGTCGAGCGCCCGGCGCTCGGTGACGTCGGTGCCGGACGACAGGGTTCCGGCGACGCGGCCCTCGTCGTCGTGCACGAGCGTGATCGTCCAGCGGACGATGCGCGTGGTCCCGTCGGCGCGCAAGACGCGATGCTCGACCTCGTGGCCGTCCAGGTCGCCGGCCATGAGCGCGGCGTGCAGGCCGCGGGCGTGGGCGCGCTCGGCCTCCGGCATCGCGAACTGGAACCAGTCCTCGCCCACGATGCCGGCCTCGTCGCGCTGCAGCGTCGCGCACGTCAGGCGGTTGGCGACGCGGATACGCCCGTCGACGTCGAGCACGACGAGCA
>JAXDHC010000361.1:0-6059 GCA_034664705.1 Solirubrobacteraceae bacterium | reverse complement strand
GGCTCGGGCTTCGCGCAGACGTTCATCGGCATGGACGTCATCGTCGTGATGTTCCTCATCCGCAAGGCGCGGCGGCTGGCCCGCAAGTGGGGCGGCCAGTGCATGGTCTTCATCGACGAGATCGACGCCGTCGGCATGCGCCGCCAGGCGCTTCAGGGGGCGGGCGGGCGCTTCGGCTTCCACCCGATCGGCGGCACCGGCTTCGAGCAGCCGCCGCTCTACGGGCCCTGGGGCGCGATGACGCGCACGGGCGACATCGTGATCGAGGGCCGCGAGTGGCGCGACCGGCTGTTCGCGGCGCGCGCGGAGGTGCGCCCCGACATCCTCCCGCCCGCGCTGGCGTCGGCCCGTGACAACATCGCGAACTTCATGTTCCCGGGCGGCATGGGCGGCCAGGGCGGCGGTCTGGCGCTGAACCAGCTCCTGGTCCAGATGGACGGCGTCGACGAGCCGCCCTTCATGCGCAAGTTCGTCTCCAACCGCGTCAACACGTTCCTCGACGCGGCGTACATCGTGCCGCGCCGGATCGGGCGCCTGCGGCTGCGGCTCAAGCCGCCCAAGCCGCGCTCGGAGCAGGTGTACTTCATCGGCGCCACCAACGTGCCGATCGACGCCCTGGACCCCGCGCTCGTGCGCCCGGGCCGCATGGGGCGCCACATCTGGTTCCGCACGCCGACGAAGGACGACCGCAAGGACATCTTCGCGCTCTACCTCGACCGGGTCGACCACGACCCGGACCTCGACACCGACGAGCGCCGCGACGAGCTCGCGCGCATGACGAACGGGTACTCCCCGGCCATGATCGAGCAGGTCTGCTCGATGGCGCTGACCTACGCGCACTCCGACGCGCGGCGGTATTTCGACCGCGCCGACATCGTCGAGGCGATGACGACGATCGAGTCGGGCACCGCGGTCGGCGTGACGTACCTCGACGAGGAGAGCCGCGCGACGGCGATCCACGAGGCGGGCCACGCCGTCACGAGCCACGTCTACATGCAGGACCTGCTCTCGACGCGCCTGTCGATCCGCATGCGCGGCGACTCGCTCGGCCACTACCAGGCCATGGAGAAGGAGGAGCGCTTCACGCGCTGGCGCCACGACGAGGTCGGCCGGCTCGTGATGGTCCTGGGGGCGATGGCCGCCGAGCGCGAGTTCTACGGCGAGAACTCCAACGGCGTGGGCGGCGACGTGCAGACCGCCACGTGGGTCGCGACGCGCATGGTCGGCATGGCGAGCATGGGGCCAGAGCCGCTCGACCTCCGCGGCCGCGTGCCGCGGGAGCTGCTCGAGGAGACCGAGAAGGAGCTCATGGAGCGCTTCGAGCGCATCGGGCTGCAGATCGTCAACCGCGCCAGCAGCGGCTCGGCGATGCAGGGCGACCCGATCGCCGCCGTCCTCTCCGACCCGGCGAAGCGCCGGTCCGCCGCGCAGATCCTCGGGCAGGCCTACATCACCGCGTCGTGCTGCGTGCGCCACAACCGCGAGGCCGTCGCGCGCGTCGCCGACGCGCTCGTGCAGAAGCGCGAGCTGTACGGCGACGAGGTCGTCGCGCTGCTCGAGGCCGCCAACCCGGAGGCGCCCGCGATCGACGTCCTGGACGAGGCCATCTGGCCCAAGATATGAGCGAGCAGGACCCCAGGGAGCGCAACCCGCGCGAGCGCCCGCCGGACCCGGCCGGGACCCGGCCGCGCCATGACCCGGAGTCGCTGCTGCCGGCGACGCGCGAGCCGCTGCTGTCCGACGACGTCGTCGACGCCGACGTCGTCGAGGAGCGCGAGACCGACCGCGGCGACCTCCTCCCCGCTCGCCGCCGGCCGGGCGGCGCGGCCGAGGCCGTCGCGCCGGCGCGCCACTCGCAGTACGCGCCGCGCTTCCACTTCCTCACCGGCGCGCTCGCCGCCGTCGGGATCGCCGCGCTCGTCGGGCTCGCGGTCTTCATCGCGCTGCCGGGCGGGGGCCAGGATCCGGGGCCGCGATGGTCGACATGGACGCCGGACGTGAAGGGCAACGCCGGCGCCCAGCAGATCGCCGAGCACGTCGGGCCCGCGTACAAGCTGCCCGACGGCCACCAGATGGTGGACGTCAGCGTCACCGGGCTCGAGATCGAGGGCGTCCCGCTCGCCGTCGCGGTCCGCGAGGCCCCGACGCAGGGCGGCGACATCCGCGTCTTCGACGACCGCGGGCTGATCTACCGCCTGTGCGGGCTGGGCCCCGACTGCGCGATCGCCACCGGCAAGCCCTCGGAGGAGCGCCACCTGCTCCTGCGCCGCGAGGCGCTCGAGCTCGCGCTCTACAGCTTCCGCTACCTCGAGGACGTCCACCAGGTCGTGGTCTTCATGCCGCCGGCGCTCGGCCAGAAGCCCAGCCAGGCGCTGTTCTTCCGCGAGGGCGACGTCTCGCAGGAGCTCGACCGCCCGCTGACCGCGTCGCTGAGCCCGCGCGTCCCGACGGTGCGGACGATCACGCTCTCGCCCGACGCGCCGCTGGTCGACCAGCTCACGACGCCGAAGATCTTCAAGTTCAGCCTCACGCAGGCCAACACCGACAACCGCGGCTTCATCGTGCTCGACCCGTTCGACGCGGCGGCCAACGGCTCGTCGGGGACGACGACGACCCCGGCCACGACGACGCCGGCGACCGGGGCGGGCGCGTCGAAGAAGCCGGCGTCGGGCGCGGCGAAGAAGTCCAGCGCGGCGTCCGGCTCGGGCGCCGGCGCGAGCGGCTGACGCCGGCCCGAGCGGCTCACGCCGACGTGGCCGTCGGGTGGCGCTCCGCGCGATCGCCGCCGTCGCGCCCACGCGGTCCGGTCCGCATCGAGGGGAGCGCGGGACCGCCGGCGCGTTGCGTGTCGAGTTCGTCAGCCTGAGGCTGACAAACCCGACCCTCACCGCCGGCGCGAGTGGCTGACGCCCGCGCTCAGGCCTCGACCGGGCGCTCGAGCAGGAGCGCGAGCGCCTCGTCGCGCTCCAGCGCGAGCGGGAGCTTCGACCAGCTCGGGACCGAGTCCAGGAACGTCAGCAGGTCGACGTGGCAGGCCGCGACGATGACATCGCAGCGCTGCGCGACGAGCCGGTGCGCGACGCGGTGAAGCGCGACTGTCGGCCGGCGGTCCCGGCAGCGCCGGACGGCGGTGAAGTCGAGGACGAAGTCGCAGCAGCCATCCGCCATCGCCTGGTTGACGCGGCGCTCGAACCGGCGGGCGACGGGCGCGTCGAGCGCCGCGGGCACGCTGACCACGCAGGTGCGCTCTCCGAGCCGGGTGCTCGTGACGGTGGCCGTCACGCGTGCCGGTCTACCCCGCCCCGCGCATCCTCATCCTCGTTGCGCGCGCCACGCTCGTACCCGGCGCACTCGAGCACGGGAACCCGCGGATAGCGGGGGAATTCCGGCTCGGCGCGCGACCGCTCGCACAGCGAGAACACCGACCCGCGCGTGTTGGGCACGAGCCGCTGGTGGCGGCAGCTGTCGCACAGGCCGAAGCGCACCGGACGAGTATCGCGGCCCCACCTGTCACATCGGCGATCCGGGCGCCGGTCTCGCCACCGGCGCACGAGGCCGATGCGACGACGCCAACGCAACGAGATGGTTGAAGGCGTCAACTACCATGGATCCCCATGGCGACGTTCGGACGGCTGCTGGGCTTCCTCCGCCCCTATCGCCGCGGTGTCACGATCTCGGGCCTGCTCGCGGCGGCCGCCATGGCGATGACGGCGGCGATCCCGTGGCTCGTCGGGCGCGCGATCGACCAGATCCGCGCCGGCGATCGCGTCGGGCTGCGCGAGCTCGTGATCGCCGTCCTCGTCGCCGGCGTGCTGCGCCTCGCGCTCACCGTTGCGCGGCGACTTCTCGCCGGCCGGGTCTCGCTCGGCGTCGAGCAGGACCTGCGCCAGCGCATGTACGGCCACCTGCAGTCGCTCGAGCTCGGGTTCTTCGATCGCCAGCAGACCGGTCAGCTCATGTCGCGCGCGACCGTCGACCTGCAGTCGGTGCGCTTCTTCCTCGGCTACGGGCTGATCTTCATGCTGCAGTCCGGCCTGACCATCCTGCTCTCGGCGGGCGCCATGTTCGCCACCCAGCCGAGCCTCGCGGCGATCTCCCTCGCCCCGGTCCCGCTCGTCGTGCTCATCGCCGCGCGCTACGGGCGCCGCGCGCGCCCGGCGCTGCAGGAGGTCCAGCAGCGCATCGCCGAGCTGACGGCCGACGTCGAGGAGAACGTGGGCGGCGTGCGCGTCGTCAAGGCGTTCGCGCGCGAGGAGCGCCAGCTGCACCGCTTCCGCACCCAGGTCGGGCGCGTGTTCGACCAGGCGATGGTGTCCACGCGCCTGCAGGCGTTCTACAACCCGTTCATCGGCTTCCTGCCGCAGGTCGGCCTCGCCGCGATCCTCTTCTTCGGCGGGCGCCAGGTCATCCGCGGCGAGCTGACGATCGGACAGTTCAGCGCCTTCTACGCCTACCTGCTCATGCTGCTCTCCCCCATGCGCACGCTCGGGATCTCGCTCGGCCTCGCCCAGCGCGCGACGGCCGCCGGCGCGCGCATGTTCGAGATCCTCGACCGCGAGCCGCGCGTCGTCAGCTCCCCGGATGCGCCCGCGCTGCCCGCCGGAAACGGGCGCGTGCAGCTGCGCGACGTGACGCTGCGGTACGAGGGCGCGTCGCGCCCGGCGCTGCGCGGCGTCGACCTCGACGTCGCCGCGGGCACCACCGTCGCGCTCGTCGGCGCGACCGGCTCGGGCAAGACGACGCTCGTGCAGCTCATCCCGCGCCTCTACGACGCCACGGAGGGCGCGGTGCTGGTCGACGGCGCCGACGTGCGCGACGTCGACGTCCGCTCGCTGCGCGCGTCGATCGCCGTGGTCGACGACGACCCGTTCCTGTTCTCCGCGACCGTCGCGGAGAACATCGCCTACGCGCGCGCCGACGCCACGCCCGAGGAGATCGAGCGCGCCGCGCGCCGCGCGCAGGCGCACGACTTCATCTCCCGCCTGCCGGACGGGTACGACACCCGCGTCGGCGAGCGCGGCCTCACGCTCAGCGGCGGCCAGCGCCAGCGCGTCGCCATCGCGCGCGCGTTCCTCGCCGACCCGCGCATCCTCATCCTGGACGACGCGACGTCCAGCGTGGACGCGTCCACCGAGCAGGAGATCAAGGCCGCGCTGCGGGAGGTCATGGCCGGCCGCACGACGTTCGTGATCGCCCACCGGCTCTCGACGATCTCGCTCGCCGACGAGATCGTCGTGCTCGACGACGGCGCGGTCATCGCCGACGGCACGCACGACGAGCTGCTCGAGGCGTCGGATCTCTACCGCGAGATCGTCGAGAAGGGCCTGCCCGACCAGGTCTTCCTCAACCGCAACCCGCCGGAGCGGAAGGTGGCGGGCCTGTGACGAGCGGAGCCGAGGCCGCCCGCGCGGCGACGCGCCGCGACGACCTGCGCCGGCGCCTGCGCGGGACCGGGGGCCGCGGGCGCAAGCTGCGCGGGCTCATCGTGCTGCTCGCGCCGTACCGCGTCCGCGCGATCCTGATGTTCCTCGCGCTCGTCGCGGGCACCGCGGCGTCGCTCGCGCCCGCGCCGCTGGCCAAGACGGCGATCGACTCCGGCATCCTGAAGGGCGACGAGCGCGTCCTCGACCTCGTCGTCATCGCCTTCGTCGCGAGCGCCCTGATCGTGTGGGCGGCGACGTTCGCGCAGACCTACCTCGTCGGCTGGGTCGGCCAGCGCGCACTGGCCGACCTGCGCGTCCAGATCTTCCGCCACCTGCAGGAGATGCCGGTCGGCTTCTACGAGCGCCGCCCCGCGGGCGTGCTGATCTCGCGCATGACGAACGACGTCGAGGCGCTGGACTCGCTCGTCACCGACACGGTCGTCACGCTCTTCCAGGCGACGCTGACGCTGCTCGGCTCCATCGTCATCCTGCTGCTGCTCGACGTGAAGCTGGCGCTCATCACGTTCCTCATCTTCCCGGTGATGGCGATCGGGTCGCTGGCCTTCCGGATCGCGAGCGCGGACGCGTACCGCCGCACCCGCGAGACGATCGGCGCGATCACGGCCTACCTGCAGG
>JAXDHC010000360.1:0-3082 GCA_034664705.1 Solirubrobacteraceae bacterium | reverse complement strand
CCGGCGAGCTCGAGCAGCGCGCCGCTCACGCGCCGACCTCCTCCAGCACGAAGTCCTCGCCGAGGTAGGCGTCGAGCACGCGCGGGTCGTGCTGCACCACCTCGGGGCCGCCCTCGCAGATGCACGTGCCGCGGGCGAGGACGCGCACCGGGTCGCAGAGCCCGAGCACGAAGGGCATGTTGTGCTCGACGATCAGGAACGTCATCCCCTGGCGGTTGAGCGTCCGGATCATCTCACCCATGCGCTCGATCGCGGTCGGGTTGATGCCGCCGGCCGGCTCGTCGAGCAGGATGAGCTTCGGGTCGAGCATGAGCACCTGGGCGAGCTCGACGAGCTTCTGCTGGCCGTAGGAGAGCGCCTTGGCCTTCTGGTCGCGGTAGCGGCGCATGCCCACGAACTCGAGGAGCTCCTCCGCGCGGGCCGCCTCCGGGCCGCTCACGGCATCCGCGTTGAGCCGGCCCCACGCGAAGGAGCGCAGCGGGACGACGACGTTCTCGAGCACCGTCATGTCGCCGAACAGGCGCGTGATCTGGAAGGTGCGGCCGATCCCGAGGTGCGCGCGGCGCCACGGCCGCAGCCCGTCGATGCGCTGCCCGTCGAAGCGGACCTCGCCGGCGCTCGGGCGCATCATGCCGTCGATCAGGTTGAACACCGTCGTCTTGCCCGAGCCGTTCGGGCCGATCAGCGCGGTGATCGAGCCCGCCGGCACGGCGAACGAGCAGCCGTCGACCGCGCGCACGCCGCCGAAGCGCCGTTCGAGGCCGTTGACCTCGAGCAGCGTGCGGCCCGCGGCGGCGGCGTGGCCGCCCGGCGCCTCGTCGCGCTCGCGCATGACCAGCGGCGCCCCGAGGCGCGCGCCGACGACGGCGTCCTCCCCGCGCCGCCGGCGGCCCTCGAGCCAGGCGCCGGCCGCCGGCACGATCCCCTGCGGCATGAAGAGCACGACGAGCGCCATGAGGCCGCCGAAGATCAGCAGGCGCGAGTTGCCGCCGCCGAGGCTCTGGTTGGCGAACTCGTTGAGCGGCTCGATGATGAACGCGCCGAGCACCGGCCCCCACAGCGTCCCGCGACCGCCGAGCAGCACCGACAGGATGATCTGGACGCTGATGACGATGTCGAACATGCCGCGCGGGTCGATGAAGTTCAGGTAGTAGGCGTACACGCCGCCCGCCATCGACAGCACGACGGCGCTCGCGACGAAGCCGAGGATCTTGTACGTCGGCGTGCTGATGCCGACGGTCGCGGCCTTGTCCTCGTCCTCGCGCATCGCGACGAGGCCCATGCCGAGCTTCGTCCGCCGGATCCGCCACGACAGCAGCACGGCGAGCGCCAGGAGCGCGACCAGCGCGTAGTAGAAGGGCCAGTTCTGATACGCGGGATCCCAGATCGCGAGCGGGAGCGAGAGGCCGGACGAGCCCTTCGTGAACGACGGCCAGTTCAGCAGCACGAGCTGCATGAGCAGCAGGAACGCGATCGTCAGGATCACGAACGAGTGCCCGCGCGTGCGCATCGCGATCACGCCGAGCAGCGCCGCGAACGCCGCGCCCACCACGCCCGCGAGCGGCACGAAGACGAACGGCGAGACGTCGACGCGCACCGCCAGGAGCCCGACCGTGTACGCCCCGAGGCCGAGGAACGCGCTCTGGCCGAGCGAGACGTAGCCGCCGTAGCCGGAGATGATGTTCAGCCCCGACGCGCCGATCGCGAAGATCAGCGAGAGGATGATCATGTTCTGGAAGAACAGATCCGCCGACAGCACCGGGAACAGCAGCAGCAGCGCCCACAGCACGGCGAGCACCACGCCCCAGCGCGAGCGCGGGACCAGGCGCGCCGCGCGGCTCATACCGCGACGTCCTCCCGCAGCCGCGCGCCCATGAGCCCCTGCGGCCGGCCGAGCAGCACGAGGAAGATCACGACGTAGGGCACGGCGGTCGTCCACTGCGGCGAGACGTACGTGCTCGTCAGCGACTCGCCGATCCCGATGAGCAGCGCGCCGGCGACCGCGCCGGGCAGGCTCCCCATCCCGCCGAGGACGATGATGCCGAGCAGGCGCGAGATCCACAGGTAGTGCGAGCCGGGCAGGAACGGATAGAGCACGCCGACGATCGAACCGCCCGCGCCCGTCGTCGCGACGCCGAGGGCGAACGTCATCGCCGCCACGCCGGCGACGTCGACCCCGACCAGGCGCGCGCCCTGCGGGTTGGCCGCGCTCGCGCGGATCGCGCGGCCGGTCCACGTGCGCGACAGGAACAGCCACAGCGCGACGAGCACGCCGGCGGCGACGAGGCAGCCGTAGACCTGGGCCTTGGGCAGGAACAGCTCGCCGGCCGTGAAGGACTGGTTGAAGTACGGCGGGCGCACCGAGTGCGACGTGTTGCCCCACACGAGCCCCATGACGCCCTCGAGCACGAGGGCGATCGAGAACGTCAGCAGGACCGAGGCCGCGGCGGGCGCCTCGCGGATCCGCCGGATCGTGCCGCTGTAGAGCAGCCACCCGAACGCGAACATCGCCGGCGCCGTGATCGCGATGGCCAGCAGCGGGTCGAGCCCGGTCGCCGCCCAGATGGAGTAGGTCAGGAACGCCGCGAGGATCAGGAAGGCGCCGTGGGCGACGTTGATGACGTTCATCACGCCGAAGATGAGCGTGAGCCCCGAGGCGAGCAGCGCGTACACGCCGCCGATCAGGAGTCCCAGGATGATCGCCTGGACGAACTCGGTCATGGCCGCTCGGGGACCGTCCGGCCCGACGCCGTGCCTCGCGCGACGTCCGGCCGGCGGCCCCCGCCCATCACGCTCCGGCGTTCCGCTCGACGATGCGCTGCGAGGTCGCCGCGGCCTTCGGGAGCACGATCTGCGACCGCCCGTCCTGCCACTGGCCGATCAGGAACTGCCCCTGCGGCGCGCCGGTGTCGTCCCACCTCAGCGGTCCGAGGATCGTCTCGACGGTGTTCGTGCGGATCCAGTCCGCCAGCTTGGTCTGGTCGCCGATGCCGCCGACCGCCTTCACCGCGGCCTGCATCACCTGGGCGGCCGCGAACGCGTCGGCGGCGTCCTCGGCCGGCTCGCCGGCGCCGAACATCGC
>JAXDHC010000359.1:0-4233 GCA_034664705.1 Solirubrobacteraceae bacterium | reverse complement strand
GCCGAGCTCGGGCGCAGCTACGGGCGCCTGCTCGCGCGCGGGCCCTTCGGTCTCGCGCCCACCGCCGGCGAGTTCGAGACGAAGGTCGCGGAGCGCACGAGCCTGGACGTCGTCGCGGCCCGCCGCGCGACCGAGGCGGTCCTGGAGACGCTGGCCGAGCGGATCGCCGGCGGCGAGGTGCAGGACCTCATCGAGCGGCTCCCCGTCGAGCTGCACCCGCCCCTGAAGATGGGCAACACGCTCAGCAACGGCGAGGCCCGCAGCATGTCGCTGGACGAGTTCGTCGGGCGCGTGGCCGAGCGCGAGGGCGTCAGCGCCGGCGAGGCGCGCGAGCACACGCGCGCGGTCCTGCGCACGCTGCGCGAGGTCGTCGGCGACGACGAGTTCTTCGACGTCACCGTGCAGCTGCCGGACGAGTACGACGTCGTGCTCACGGGCCGGTGAGCGCGAACGGCGCCGACGAGCGGTTCCGCGACCGCGCGGACGCCGGGCGCCGCCTCGCCGAGCGCCTGCGCAAGTACGCCGGGCGCGACGACGTCATCGTGCTCGCCCTCCCGCGCGGCGGGGTGCCGGTCGCCGCCGAGGTGGCGCGCGCCCTCGGCGCCCCGCTCGACGTCTTCGTCGTGCGCAAGCTCGGCGCCCCCGGCCACGGGGAGCTGGCGATCGGCGCCATCGCCACCGGCGGGATCCGCGTGCTCAACACCGGCCTCATCGAACGCCTCGACCTGCCCGCCGAGACGATCGAGGGCATCGACGCCGTGGAGCGGCGCGAGCTCGAGCGGCGCGACCGCGTCTACCGCGGCGACCGCCCGCCGCCGGAGCTCGCCGGGCGCACGGTGATCCTCGTCGACGACGGCCTGGCCACCGGGGCCTCCATGCTCGCCGCCGCCGCGGCGGTGCGCGAGGACGATCCCGCCCGCGTGGTGGTCGCCGTGCCGGTCGCCGACCCGCAGGTGTGCGACGCGCTGCGCCGGCACGCCGACGAGGCGATCTGCCTGCGCACGCCGCAGCCGTTGCGGTCGGTCGGCGCGTGGTACGGCGACTTCGCGCAGGTCACCGACGACGAGGTCCGCCGGCTGCTCCAGGACGCGCGCCGACCGTCGCCGGCCACCGACCCCGACGTGCGTCCGCTCACCGGCGCCGCGGGCGACTGGGACCCCATAGTCGAGCGCGCGGCCGCCGCCCGGTACGTGCTGCTCGGCGAGGCCTCGCACGGCACGCACGAGTTCTACGCCGCCCGGGCGGAGATCTCCAAGCGCCTGATCGCGGAGGCCGGCTACACCGCCGTGTGCGTCGAGGCCGACTGGCCGGACGCGCACCGCGTCAACTGCTTCGTTCACGGCGCGAGCGAGGACACGAGCGCCGAGGAGGCGCTCGGCGACTTCCGCCGCTTCCCGGTGTGGATGTGGCGCAACGCGGACGTCGCTCAGTTCGTGACGTGGCTGCGCGAGTGGAACGACGCGCTGGCGCCCGGCGAGCCGAAGGTGGGCTTCTACGGGCTCGACCTGTACAGCCTCCACACGTCGATGGAGGCCGTCGTCGGCCTGCTCGAGGAGATCGACCCGCCGGCGGCCGCGCGGGCCCGCGAGCGCTACGCGTGCTTCGACCAGTTCGGCCGCGACCCGCAGGTGTACGCCTACGAGACCGGGCTCGGGGGCGCCGAGGCCTGCGAGCAGCAGGCCGTGCAGCAGCTCCTGGAGATGCGCGAGCGGGCGGCCGCGACCGCCGCCGGCGACGACCGCGTGGAGGAGGACCGGCTGTTCAGCGGCGGGATGAACGCGCGCCTCGTCGTCGACGCGGAGCGCTACTACCGCGCGATGTTCCGCGGCGGCATCGAGAGCTGGAACCTCCGCGACACCCACATGGCCGACACGCTCGACGCGGTCGTCGCGCATCTCGCGCGCACGCGCGGGGAGGCGAGGGCGGCGGTGTGGGAGCACAACTCCCATCTCGGCGACGCGCGGGCGACCGAGCTGGGGCAGGCCGGCGAGCTCAACGTCGGCCAGCTCGTGCGCGAGCGCCACGGCGCGCATGCGCTGCTCGTCGGCTTCACGGCCTACACCGGGACCGTCACCGCGGCGTCGGACTGGGGCGCGCCGGCGGAGCGCAGGCTCGTCCGCCGGGCGCTCCCCGGAAGCTGGGAGGAGCTGTTCCACGAGAAGGGCGTGCCCGCGTTCCTGCTCGACTCCTCGGACGTGCACGGGCGCCGGCTGGAGCGGGCCATCGGCGTCGTCTACCGGCCGGTGACCGAGCGCATCTCGCACTACTTCCACGCGCGGCTGTCGGAGCAGTTCGACCTCGTCGTCCACGTCGACGAGACGAGTGCCGTCGAGCCCCTGGAGCGCACGAGCGAGTGGGTCGCGGGCGAGCTGCCCGAGACGTACCCGGCCGGCGTCTAGCGCCGCGGACGGCGGTCGCGATGGGCGCCGGGAACGGCGGAGCGGGCGACGTGCCGGTGCCGGCCGGCGACGTCAGCGTCGCGGGGACGCTGACGCTGCCGCCCCGCGCGCGCGGCGTCGTCGTCGTCGCCCACGGGAGCGGCAGCGGGCGCTTCAGTCGCCGCAACCGCGCCGTGGCAGGCGTGCTCGAGCGTGCGGGCCTGGGCACCCTGCTGCTCGACCTCCTCACCGAGGAGGAGGAGCAGGAGGACGCGCGGACGGCGCGGCTGCGCTTCGACGTGCGGCTGCTGGGCGCCCGGGTCGTCGCCGCGATCGACTGGCTCGCCGCCGACGCGGTGGTCGGCGACCTCCCGCCGACGCTCGCCGCGCTTCCGATCGGGTGCTTCGGCGCGAGCACGGGGGCCGCCGCCGCGCTCATCGCCGCCGCCGAGCGGCCGGACCGCGTGGCCGCCGTCGTCTCGCGCGGCGGGCGCCCGGACCTGGCCGCCGATGCGCTGCCGCGCGTGATCGCCCCGACGCTGCTCATCGTCGGCGAGCGCGACACGGAGGTGCTGGCGCTGAACCGGCGCGCGCAGGCGGCGATGCGCGCGGACGTCGCGCTCGAGCTCGTGCCCGGCGCCGGGCACCTGTTCGAGGAGCCCCGCGCGCTGGAGCGGGTGGCGGCCCTGACGCGCGAGTGGTTCGTGCGCCGGCTGGTGGGCGGGGGGTAGCGGGCGGGCGCTCGTGCCGCTACGTGGCGTGCGCGACGACGGCGCCGGTTCCGAGCGCCGCCTCGCGTTGCGGCAGATGCTCCTCGAGCGCGGCGAAGGCGCCGGCGTCGAGCTTCGTCCCGGCCTCGGCGCGCATGATGTCGAGCACCGTGCGGGCGTCCAGCGCGGGGCGGTACGGGCGCTCGGCGGAGAGCGCCTCGGCGACGTCGGCCACGGCGAGGATCCGCGACAGCGGCTCGAGGTCCGTCGCCGTCCGGCCGCGGCCGTAGCCGCTGCCGTCGAGCCGCTCGTGGTGGTTGCCCGCGATCCTGGCGATGTCGCCGAAGGCGTCGACGCCGAGCAGGATGTGCTCCGAGATGGCCGGATGGGCGCGGACGATGTCCCACTCGTGCTCGGTGAGCCGTCCCTGCTTGTCGAGGATCCGGTTGGACACGGCGAGCTTGCCGAGGTCGTGCAGCAGGCCGGCGCGGCGGAGGGTGAGGCGGTCGTCGGCGCCGACGCCGAGCAGGCGTCCGAGGGCGACGGCGATCTCCGCGACGCCCTCGGAGTGGCGGCCGGTATACGGGGACTTCGCGTCGACCACGCGAGCGAAGCCCTCGGCGATGCGGTCCAGCCGGTCGTCGTCGGCGACGAGGACGCGGTCGCCCGGTTCGACGGCGTCCGGGCGCGCCGTGGGCAGCGCCGCCCAGAACGCCTCGTCGGCCTCGAGCTCGCCGAGCCCGTCGACGAGCCGCGGGTCGAACCAGGTCCCGCGGCGCTCGCGCGCCACGTCGATCGCGGCGGCACGCCCGCCGCGCTGCCAGAAGACCTCCATCGTCTGCGCGAGGCAGAGGATCCGCCCGAGGACCGGGATCGCCTCGCCCGCGACGCCCGCCGGGACGCCGCTGCCGTCCCAGTGCTCGTCGAGGTGGAGGATCGCCTGCGCGGTCGCCTCATCGAGGTCGATCATGCGCGCGATGTCGGCGCCGCGCTCGCAGCGCAGCGCGTAGATCTCGTGCTTGCTGCGCGTTCCCTCGACGGCGACCCGCGCGAGGCGGCGCACGCGCGTGGCCGGGCCCGCCGTCGGCGCCACGCTGCGCCAGGCGTGGCGGAGGAGGGCGCTCGGGCGGCGGAGGTCGACGCCG
>JAXDHC010000358.1:0-2817 GCA_034664705.1 Solirubrobacteraceae bacterium | reverse complement strand
CCAGACCTGCGGGATGAACGGTTCGATCTACGCGGGCTCGATGCTCTCGCTGATCCCCCGCTTCGAGCCCGGCAAGGCGATCGAGATCCTGCAGCGCGACGAGATCACCGTCTTCCAGGGCGTGCCGACGATGTACGGCGCGATGCTCAACCACCCCGAGCGCGACGCGGCCGACGTGTCCTGCCTGCGGCTGTGCGTCTCGGGCGGCGCCGCAATGCCGGAGCAGGTCATGCGCTCCTTCGAGGAGGCGCTCGGGTGCAAGATCCTCGAGGGCTACGGGCTGTCGGAGACCTCGCCGGTCGCCTCGTTCAACCACCCCGACCGCGAGCGCAAGCCGGGCTCGATCGGCACCCCGATCGACGGCGTGGAGATGCGCGTCGCCGGCGAGAACGACGAGGACGTGGCCCAGGGCGAGGTCGGCGAGATCCTCATCCGCGGCCACAACGTGATGAAGGGCTACTGGCGCCGCCCGGACGCCACCGAGGAGGCGATGCGCAACGGCTGGTTCCACAGCGGCGACATGGCGCGCGTCGACGAGGACGGCTACTTCTTCATCGTCGACCGCAAGAAGGACCTCATCATCCGCGGCGGCTACAACGTGTATCCGCGCGAGATCGAGGAGGTCCTCTACGAGCACCCCGCGGTGATGGAGGTCGCCGTGGTCGCCGTCCCGCACGACGAGC
The DNA here is from genome assembly GCA_034664705.1 of Solirubrobacteraceae bacterium. GTDB lineage: Bacteria > Actinomycetota > Thermoleophilia > Solirubrobacterales > Solirubrobacteraceae > JAOPZW01. Next base: position 2,134 of record JAXDHC010000358.1, on the reverse strand, counting down.
TCGGCGAGGACGTCGGCGCCGCCGTGGCGCTCAAGCCCGGCCGGCAGGCCACCGCCGAGGAGCTGCAGGAGTACGCCAAGCAGCAGGTCGCCGCCTACAAGTACCCGCGCCGGATCTGGTTCGTCGACGAGCTGCCGAAGGGCCCGACGGGGAAGATCCTCAAGCGCGAGATCGAGGTGCCCGAGGCCGTCGCCTCGCAGTGAGCGACGAGGCCGACCGGCAGCCGTCCGGCGCGGCGCGCCGCGGGTCGCTGGACCAGGTCCTCACCGACGCGGCGCTCGGGCCCGGGCGCCGCGTCTTCCCCGGCGTCGCCGGCGTCAAGGCCGCCGCCCGGCTCGCGGCGCGCCCCGCGACCGTCGCGCGCCGGGGCCTCGAGCTCGGCGCCGAGCTCGCGAAGGTCACGGCCGGGCGCTCGGAGCTCGAGCCGCCGCGCGGCGACCGCCGCTTCAGGGACCCCGCGTGGAACGAGAACCCGGCGTTCCGGCGCCTCGCGCAGGGCTACCTCGCGCTGGCCCGCACCGCGGACCGGCTGCTGTGCGACGCCGACCTCGACTGGGCGGCCGAGCGGCGCCTGCGCTTCGCGGTGGAGAACGTCGTCGACGCGCTCGCGCCGAGCAACTTCCCGGCGACGAACCCGACGGTCCTCAAGGCGACGATCGATACCGGCGGTCGCAACTTCGTCGCCGGCGCGCGGCAGCTCGCCCGCGACGTCGCGCGCCCGCCGCACCTGCCCGCGATGGTGGACCGCACGGCCTTCGAGGTGGGGGAGAACCTCGCGGTGACGCCGGGCGACGTGGTGATGCGCACCGAGCTCTTCGAGCTCATCCAGTACCGGCCGAGCACCGAGCGCGTGCGCGGCCGGCCGCTGCTCGTCGTGCCGCCGATGATCAACAAGTACTACGTCGCGGACCTCGCGCCGGACCGCAGCATGGTCGAGTACCTGGTCGGCGCCGAGCAGCAGGTCTTCGCGATCTCCTGGCGCAACCCCGACGAGCGCCACGCCGGCTGGGGCCTGGACGCCTACGCCGGCGCGGTCGTCGAGGCGCTCGACGCCGTGGAGGCGATCACGCGCTCGCGCTCGACCCACACGCTCGGCCTGTGCGCCGGGGGCATCACGCTGGCCTGCGCGGTCGCCCACCTCGCCGCCACCGGCCGGCAGGAACGCATCGCCGGCCTCACGCTCGGCGTGTGCGTCATCGACAACGCCGAGGCCGGGACCACCGCGGCGCTCGTCGATCGCAACGTCGCCGAGCTGGCGCTCGCCGAGAGCTACCGCCGCGGCTACCTCGACGGCCGGGCGCTGGCCGGCGTGTTCGCGTGGCTGCGGCCGAACGACCTCGTCTGGAACTACTGGATCAACAACTACCTGCTCGGCCAGGACCCGCCGGCGTTCGACATCCTCTACTGGAACGCCGACACCACGAACATGCCCGCGGCGCTGCATCGGGACTTCCTGGAGATCGCGCTCGACAACTCCCTCGTGCGCCCGGGCGCGCGGACGGTGCTCGGCACGCCGGTCGACCTGTCGGCGATCGATGCCGACAGCTACCTCGTCGCCGGCATCGCCGACCACATCACGCCGTGGGAGAGCGGCTACCGGACCACTCAGCTGCTCGGGTCCGAGCCGCGCTTCGTGCTGTCGACCAGCGGGCACATCGCGGCCATGGTCAACCCGCCGGGCAACGAGCGGGCCAGCTACCAGACCGCCGACGGCAACCCGCCGGACGCGCACGAGTGGCTCGCCGCCGCGACGAAGCACCGCGGGACCTGGTGGGAGGACTGGGCGCGCTGGCTCGGCGAGCGCTCCGGCCGCCGCCGCGCGGCGCCCACCCAGGCCGGCGCCGACGGGTATGAGCCCCTCGGGCCCGCGCCGGGCACCTACGTCCACCAGTCCGTGAAGGAGTGACCTCGCATGTGGCGCCTCACCGATGACCAGCGGGACTTCCGCGAGCGCCTGCGCTCGGTCGTGCTCCAGGAGATCCGCCCGCGCGTGCTCGAGATCGACGAGAACTGCGAATACCCGCACGACATCCACCGCCGGCTGGCGGGCGAGGGCCTGCTCGGGCTGGCCGTGCCGCGCGAGGACGGCGGGCGGGGGGAGACGGAGGTGTCCTTCTGCGCGTTCGTCGAGGAG
>JAXDHC010000357.1:0-5962 GCA_034664705.1 Solirubrobacteraceae bacterium | reverse complement strand
CCCGCATCGCCGCCACCCAGCGCGCCGAGCGCCACGCACAGCTCACCACGCTCCAGCGCCTCGCCGCCCGCGGCAAGCTCGCGAGCGCGCTCACCTGGATCCACGACTTCCTCGCGTCGGGCGAGCCGCTCGTCGTCTTCGCGCGGCACGACGACGTCCAGCTCGCCGTGCTCCAGCGCTTCCCCGACGCACTGCACCTGATGGGCCGCGACACGCTCGTCGAGCGCGACGAGGCCGTGCGGGCGTTCCAGGACCCCTCCGGCCCGAACCTGATCGTGGCCGCCACGCGCGTCGGAGCGCAGGGCATCACGCTCACGCGCGCGTCGAACGTCGCGTTCCTCGAGCTCGAGTGGACGCCGGCGATGCACGACCAGGCCGAGGACCGCTGCCACCGGATCGGCCAGCGCGACGCGGTGACCGCGTGGTACCTCCTCGCCGCGGGCTCGATCGACGAGACGATGGCCGAGCTGGTCGAGGCCAAGCGCGGGCACATCGCGGCCGTCACCGACGGGCGGCGCCTCGACGGCGAGGGCCTCGTCGACGGCGTCGTGCGCGAGCTGCGCGACGGGCGCCCGTTCCGGCACCTGCGCCCCGTGGCCTGAGCCTGCGATCCTGGCTCGCATGGCCAGATCCAACGCAGTGGCCGACCTCGCGGCCGCCGTCGGCCGGGGGCTCGTCGCGGGCGCCGTCGGCACGGCGGCGATGACGGTGTCGAGCACCGTCGAGCAGAAGCTGCGCGGGCGCGAGGCGAGCACGGCGCCGGCCGACGCCGCGGCGAAGGTCCTCGGCATCGAGTCCTTCTGCGACGACGCCGCGAAGAACCGCTTCAGCACCGCCGTCCACTGGGCCTACGGCACGGGCTGGGGCGTCCCCCGCGCGCTGCTGCGCCACGCCGGCCTCGGGCCGCTCGCCGCCGGCGCGGCGCACGGCGCCGTCCTGTGGGGCTCGGAGCAGGTGATGCTCCCCGCGCTGTCGGTCGCCCCGCCGTTGTGGGAGTGGGGCGTGACCGAGGTGGCGATCGACGCCGGCCATCACCTCGTCTACACGGTCGCGGCCGGCGTCGCGTACGAGGCGCTGAGAGCCGGCGCGCGGTAGGCCGGGGCGGCCGGCGCCGCTACGCCGGATCGGGTGGCGCGCCCGGGACGGTCAGCGCCGGGACGAAGACGTGCGCGAGCGGCCCGATGGCCAGCGCGTAGACGACCGTGCCGGTCCCGACCGTCCCGCCGAGGGCGGCGCCGAGGACGAGGACGGTCACCTCGATGCCGGCGCGCACGGCGCGCAGCGAGAGCCCGCGGGCCGCCTGCGCGAGGCGGCGCGCGATGCGGGGATGGTGACGGCCGTGGACGGCGCCGGCAGCTGGCTCACGCTGCCCGACGCCGCCGGCCCCGCGGCCCCGCCCGCCACGCCGGCGCCGACCGCGCCTGCGTGGCACGTCGCCGTCGATGTGGGGAGCCGGCGGGCCGGAGCGCCACCGCCCGTCGTGGGCGCTGTGGCTGGCCGGCGCGATCGTGGCCGCCGCGCTCGCCGGCGCGATCGTCGGGTCGTGCTCGTCGGGCTCATCGCCGCGCTGGGCGTCCTCGTCGCCGGCGCCGTGCTGGCCACCGGCGTCGCGCTCGTCGTCGGGATCCTCGGCGGGCCGGCCGCGGGCCGCCCTGAGCCGGGGTGACCGCTCAGCGCCGCCGCGTCCGCATCAGCGGCGCGTGAACGCCACGCTCGGGCCGATCGCCGTTCCGCCGACGAAGAAGCGCACCCGGTAGCGACCGGCGCCGCGGTTGGGGAAGTGCGCCGACCAGCGCGCGTTCATCCCCATGATCCCGCCGGCGCGGGGGAACACGCGGAAGCTCTTGCACGACCGCGCTCCGCGCGGCGGCGTGACGCACACCCGGACGGGCTCGGTGAACGAGAACGTGTCGAGCCGCAGCCGCACGACGCCGCCGGCGGCGCGGGCGGCGTAGCAGACGTCGCCGGTCGACGAGCAGTACGAGGAGGCCGCCGAGGCGGCCGGCGCCCCGAGGGCGAGGGCGCCGAGCGCGATCGAGAGGGCGAGCAGGGGTCGGCGCATGCTCGCGCACCCTAGGCGGCGGCGCGGCGGGCGGTCAACGGCGCCCGCGGTTGCCGGGGCGCCGCGGGGGTCTATCTCGCGGTCCATGGGCGGCGCGGCGTTCGTGCTCGGGGCGGTCGCGGAGAGCGACACGGCGCCGGTCTACGTCCAGCTCGGCGCCGCCCTGTTCGTGCTGGGGCTCGCGGCGCGGGTGGCCGGCCGCGCCGGGCTCTCCCCCATCCCGCTCTACCTGCTGGCCGGCCTCGTCCTCGGGTCGTTCGACATCCCGGCGCTCGACGGCGAGTTCATCCGCTTCGCGGCGGGCCTCGGCGTGATCCTGCTGCTCTTCGTGATCGGCCTGGAGTACACGGCCGAGGAGCTGACCGGCCACCTGCGCCGCTTCCACCGGGCCGGCGCGGTCGACGCGGCGCTCAACTTCCCGCCCGGCTTCCTGTTCGGGCTGCTGCTCGGCTGGGACCCCGTGGCGGCGATCCTGCTCGGCGGCATCACCTGGGTCTCCTCGTCGGGCATCGTCGCCAAGGCGCTCTCGGACCTCGGCTGGCTCGTCAACCGCGAGACGCACGCGATCCTCTCCGTGCTCGTGATCGAGGACCTCGCGATGGCCGGGTTCCTGCCGCTCGTCGCGTCGCTGCTCGTCGGAGGCACCCTGCTGGCGAGCATCGGGTCGCTCGCGATCGCGGCCACCGCCGCGATGGCCGCGCTCGTCGGCGCCATCCGCTTCGGCGAGGCGCTCGGGCGGATCGTCGCGCACCGCTCGGAGGAGGTCGTGCTGCTCAGCGCGATGGGGCTGGTGCTCGTGGCCTCCGGGGTCGCCGAGGAGCTGCAGGTGTCCGCGGCCGTCGGCGCGTTCCTCGTCGGCATCGCGCTGTCCGGCGAGGTGGCGCACCGCACGCGCGGCCTGCTCTCACCGATCCGCGACGTGAACGCGGCGCTGTTCTTCCTGTTCTTCGCCCTCCAGATCGACACCGGCGAGCTGGGCGGCGTCGCGCTGCCGGCGCTCGCCCTCGCGACGCTCACGGCGGCGACGAAGGCGCTCGCGGGATGGCGGGCCGCCGCGATGGCCGGCGCCGACGAGGTTGGGCGGGCGCGCGCCGCCACGGCGCTCATCGCGCGCGGCGAGTTCTCGATCGTCCTGGCCGGGCTCGGCGCCGGCGCGAGGATCGAGCCGGAGCTCGCCCCGCTGGCCGCCTGCTACGTCCTGATCCTCGCGATCGCCGGGCCGCTCCTCATGCACTTCTCCGACGAGATCGCAGGGCACGCGGCGCCGCGGCCGCGGGCCCGGCCCGCGCCCGACCCGAAGCCGGACCTCACGGGGCGGGTCAGCCCGACAGCGCGTCGATGAGCTCCTTCTTGGTCATCGATGAGCGCCCGGGGATCTCGACGTCCTGGGCGCGCTCGTAGAGCTCGTCGCGGCTGAGATCGTCCAGGTCGTCGCCGCCGTGGGCGTCGCCGTCGCCGTCGCCCTCGCCGGCTCCGGCGCCGCCGGCGCGCACGCGGTCGAGCGAGGCCTTGAGGGCGGCCATGATGTCGGGCGGCGCGCCGGCGTCCTCGGGGGTGGTGTCGGGCACGGTGATGCGCTTGCCCTTGCGCTTGCGCTCGATGACCTCGAGGAGCCGCTCGCGGTAGCGGTCGTGGTACTGCCCGGGGTCCCAGTCGACGCTGAGGGCCTCGATCAGCTGCTTGGCGGCGCCGAGCTGGGCCTTGGCCGGCTTGCGGCCGCCGGGGGCGATGTGCTTGGCCGGGCGCACCTCGTCATGGAAGCGCATCGTCGTCAGGGCGAGGCGCTCGTCGCGGACGCGCACGAGCACGAGGTACTCCTTCGTGCGCATCACGAAGCGCCCGAGCGCGGCGCGGTCCGTGCTGGCCATCACCTCGACGAGCAGTTGGTAGGCGCGCAGGTTGCCCTCCGCCTCGCCGACCGGGGCGAGGAAGTAGGGGTGGTCGAAGTAGATCGGGTCGACGTCGGCCACGTCGACGAATCCCTCGATGTCGATGGTGCGGGTCTTGCGCGGGGCGGCCGCGGCCAGGTCGTCGTCGGTGAGGACGACCTGCTTGCCGTCGTCGAGGTCGTAGCCGTGGCCGATGTCGTCGAAGGCGACCTCGCGGTCCTCCTCGGAGCAGAAGCGCCGCGTGTCGATCGGCGCGCCGTCCTTCTCGTGGAGCTGGCGGAAGTGCACGTCGAGGTCGCGCACGGCGCTGTAGAGGGCGACCGGCACGTTGACGAGCCCGAAGCTGATCGAGCCGGTCCACAGCGATCTGGCCATCAGCGGCCTCCCTTCCCGGAGCCGTCGATGCTCGCCTTCAGCGCCGCCATGAGGTCGTCCGGCTCGTCGCGCTCGGGCTCCTCCGGCGGCTCGATGTCGTCCCCCTTCGCCTTGCGCTTGACCACGTCGAGGACCGCCTTGCGGTACTCGTCCTCGTAGCGATCGGGGCGGAAGCGCTCGTGCAGCGTGTCGACGAGCTTGCGCGCCATCTCGACCTCGCGCTTGGCGGGGCCGCGGCTCGGCTCCGCCACGTCGACATCGGCCCCGGGCACGAGCTCGTCGGCGAAGCGCAGCGTGTGGAGCAGCAGGACGCCGTCGCGGGCGCGGACGGCGGTCAGGTACTCGCGATCGTGGAACGTGAAGCGCCCGATTCCCGCGCGGCCGGTCTGCTTCAGGGCGTCGTGCAGCAGCCGGTAGGCCTGCTCGCCTTCCTTCCCGGCGCCGACGTAGTAGGTCTTCTCGAAGAACACCGGGTCGATCTCGCCCGCGTCGACGAAGTGCTCGACGTCGATGCGGTGCGCACCGTCGCCGGCCGCCGCCGCGACCTCCTCCTTGTCGAGCACCACGTACTCGCCCGGGTCGACCTCGTAGCCCTTGACGACCTCCTTGTAGGGCACCTCCTTGTCCTCCTTGGAGCAGAAGCGCCGGTGCTCGACGCGCGCGCCGTCCTCGAGATGGACCTCGTGGAAGTGGACGGTCTTCGACTCGGTCGCGGTGTACAGCTTCACCGGCACGCTCATGAGCCCGAAGGCGACCGTGCCGTTCCAGATCGATCGCGGAGCCATGGCGCCGGGGTACCCGCATGGCGCGGGATCTGTCGCGGACGCCGGCGCAGTCTTGGCGCAGACGCGGGTTGCGCTGCGCGTGGCGGTCCCGGCAGCCTGAGGCGCATGGCGGTTCTGCGGTCGGGTCCCGAGGTTGCGTGTCGAGTTTGCACGCTTGAGGCTGACGAACTCGACTCGCACCCCGACGTGAGGCTCGCCGCCCTCGCGGCCGAGCGCTGGGGCGTGGTCTCGCTCGAGGACCTGCACCGCTGCGGGCTGAACCGCACGGCCGTGGCGGTCCGCGTCCGCGACGGCCGCCTGCACCCACTGCACCGTGGCGTCTACGCCGTCGGGCACGCGAGGCCGCCGCTGGAGGGACGCTTCCTCGCCGCCGTCGCGGCGTGCGGACCGCGCGCGGCGCTCAGCCACTTCTCCGCGGCCGCCCTGTGGGGCATCCTCGAATGGGACGACCGCCACCCCGAGGTCACCGTCGCCGCCAGCGGCACGCGCGCCCGACCGGGCATCCGCGTCCACCGCTCCTCGATGCTCGCCGTGGACGACCTCGCGCGCCGCCACGGCATCCCGCTCACCGCCCCGGCGCGCACGCTGGTCGACCTGGCGGCCACGCTGGACGAGAAGCCGCTCCGGCGCGCCGTCCGCCAGGCCCAGGCCCTCCACCTCACCAACGTCCGCCGGCTCGCCGAGACCATCCAACGCGCCGGGCGCCGCCACGGCAGTCGCAAGCTGGCCGACATCAACGCCCCCGGCCCGGCCCCCACCCGGAGCGAGCTCGAGGACGTCGTCCTCGCCCTGATCGTCGACGCCGGCCCCGAGCACCCCAAGGTCAACCGGCCGCTGACCCTGGACGGCCG
>JAXDHC010000356.1:0-6319 GCA_034664705.1 Solirubrobacteraceae bacterium | reverse complement strand
GGTCTGCCGGGAGCTGCGCGGCCGCCACGCGACGTACGCCTGCCGCGAGTACCTCGACGCCAAGGAGGCGCTGGCCCTGCCCGAGGACCACGTGCCCCAGCTCGACGAGGTGACCGCGCGGCTGCGGCCGCTCACGGGCTTCCGGTACCACCCCGCGGCGGGGCTCGTCCCGCTGCGCCAGTTCTACGGCTCGCTCGCCGAGCGGGTGTTCCACTCGACCCAGTACGTCCGCCACCCGTCCGAGCCGCTGTACACGCCCGAGACCGACATCGTCCACGAGGTCATCGGCCACGGGAACATGCTCGCCAGCCCGCGGTTCGCCGAGCTCAAGCGCCTGGCCGGCGAGGCCGCGCGCCGGGTGGAATCCGACGAGGCGCTGCAGTTCATCGCCGACGTCTTCTGGTTCACGCTCGAGTTCGGCGTCGTCTGGGAGGACGGCGAGCTGCGCGCCTACGGCGCCGGCATCCTGTCCTCGTACGGCGAGATCGAGGAGTTCCGCGGGATGGAGATCCGTCCGCTCGACCTCGCCGAGATGGGCACGATCGCGTACGACATCACGAGGTACCAGCCCGTCCTGTACGCGGCCGAGTCGATGGAGCATCTCATCGAGACGGTCGGTTGGTTCTTCGCCACCGCGGACGACGACACGCCGGCGCGCCTGACCGCGTCGCAGCACTGAGCGACCCCGCCGACCGCTCGGAGCGGAAATTGTGCGCAGGCTATGAAAAAACCCTTGGGAGTCTGACCCGAACCCCACAACGCACACCCGGAATGCTGCGTAGCCTCCATGTCATGACCAAGGCCGAACGCACCGTCAACCTCATCGCCGTCCTGTTGCCCTTCGTGGCCTTCCTCGCGGCGGTCGTCCTGCTGTGGAACAGCATCGTGGGCGTCACCGACCTGGTGGCCTTCCTGATCATGTACCTCATCGCCGGGTTCGGCGTGACGGTCGGCTACCACCGCCTGTTGACGCACCGAGCGTTCCAGACCAAGCCGTGGCTGCAGTACGGCTTCGCGATCGCGGGCTCGATGTCCGTGCAGGGCCCGGTCATCGACTGGGTCGCCGACCACCGCAAGCACCACGCGCACACCGACGTCGAGGGCGACCCGCACTCCCCGCACGTCGCCTTCTCCGACGGCTGGATCGGCGCCGCCAAGGGCCTCTTCCACGCGCACATGGGGTGGCTGTTCAACGAGCACGGCCAGGCGCAGCGCCGCAAGTACGCCGCCGACCTGCTCGAGGATCGCGGCATGCGCCAGATCAACCGCCGCTTCCAGTACTGGGTCGGCCTCGGCCTGCTGATGCCGTTCCTGTTCGGCCTCGTCGTCAGCGGCAGCCTCGTCGGCGGCCTCACCGCGCTGCTGTGGGGCGGCTTCGTCCGCATCTTCCTGCAGCACCACGTGACCTGGTCGATCAACTCGGTCTGCCACTTCTTCGGCCGCCGGCGCTTCGCGCTCGAGGACCACTCGACCAACGTGCTCTGGCTCGCCATCCCGTCGCTCGGCGAGGCGTGGCACCACAACCACCACGCGTTCCCGCGCTCCGCGCGCCACGGCCTGCGCTGGTGGGAGATCGACCTCTCCGCGGTGCTCATCACCGGGCTCGAGAAGGCCGGCCTCGCCTGGAACGTCACGCGCATCGCGCCCGAGCGCCAGGCCCAGAAGCTCGCCAAGCAGCCCGAGCCGGCGACCTCCTAGCGCGGGCCGGGGCGCCTCCGTCGGGCCCTCGGCCCGCGTCAGGCCTTCGTGCTCGGCTCCGCCTCGGCGTAGCCGAGCTCGGCCAGCGTGCGCTGCGCGATGGCGAACGCCGAGTTCGACGCCGGCAGGCCGGCGTAGAGCGCGGTGTGCAGGAGCACCTCGGAGATCTCCTCCGGCGTGAGCCCGTTGCGGATCGCCGCCCGCACGTGCATGGCGATCTCGTGCTCGGCGCGCAGCGCGGTCAGCGCGGTCAGCGTGATCACGCTGCGCATGCGGCGGTCGAGGCCCGGGCGGCTCCAGACGTCGCCCCACGCCGACCGGGTGATGTAGTCCTGGAACGGCGCGGTGAACGCGCTGGTGTTCGCCACGGCGCGGTCGACGTGCTCCTCGCCGAGCACCTCGCGTCGCGTCTTCATGCCCTGGTCGTGCGCGGGGTCGCTCATCACGCGGCCTTCTGCGGGCGCGCGGCGAGGAGGTGCTCGCGCAGGAGCTCGGTCACGATCTCGGGCTGCTCGAAGTTCGCCAGGTGCGCGGCCTGCTCGACGACCTCCAGGCGCGCGCCGGGGATCAGCTCGGCCATCTTCTCGGCGTGGCGCGGCGGGGTGGCGGGGTCGTCGGCGCCCGCGATGACGAGCGTCGGGGCCCGGACGTTCCGGAGCTCCGCGAGGAAGTCCATCCGCTCGATCGCGCCGCAGCAGCCGGCGTAGCCCTCCGACGGGGTGGCCGCGATCATCGCCCGCATCCGTGCGTTGACCTCGGGGTTCGCCTCCCGGAAGGCGGGCGTGAACCAGCGCTCGACGACCGCGTCGGCGACCGCCTCGGTGCCCTCCGCGCGCACGAGCGCCGCGCGCGCCGCCCAGTCGTGGTCCTGGGAGAGCATCGCCGACGTGCACAGCAGCGCCAGGCGATCGAGGCGCTCGGGGGCGTTCAGGCCCATCCACATGCCGAGCATGCCGCCCAGCGACAGACCGGCGAAGTGGACGCGGTCCAGGCCGAGGCGGTCCATCAGCGCCAGGACGTCGCCGCCCAGGTCGTCGAGGCCGTACGGGCCGGGCGGCACGGGTGCGGCGCCGTGACCGCGGGTGTCGTAGCGGACGATCCGGAAGTCGTCGGAGAGACGCTGCACCTGCGGGTCCCACATCTCCATCGTGCTTCCGAGCGAGTTCGACAGCAGCAGGACCGGAGCGTCCTCGCGCCCGTCGATCCGGTGGGGAACCTCGACGACGCTCATGGGCGCGAGAGCCTCCTGTGGTCGTGGTGTGCACGCAGCGCGCGGTCGATCAGCTCGGGCGCGCTGCCCAGGTAGTCGGACGGGTCCAGCAGGCGAGCGATCTCCTCGACGGAGAGGTGCTCGCGGACGTCGGGGCGCTCGCGCAGGACGTCGCCGAGGTCGCGCGAGCCGGTCAGCGCGGCGGCGGCCTCCTCGACGAGCTCGTGGGCGGCCTGCCGGCCGAGCGCCGGCGCGAGCGCGGTCGTGACGCGCTCGGCGAGCAGCGCGCCGTGCGTGAGGGCGAGGTTCGCGCGCATCCGCTCCGGGTCGACCTCGAGGTGCTCGAGGCAGTCGCGCAGCCACGCGGCTGCCGAGCCCACCGTGGAGAGCAGGTCGCGCAGCGTCAGCCACTCGCTCTGCCATGCGCCGGCGGCGCGCTCGTGCTCCTGCGCCATTGCGCCGAGCATGGTCGCGACGAGCCCGGGCGCCCGCATGGCGGCGGCCAGCGCGCTGACCGCCGCGACGGGGTTGCGCTTGTGCGGGAGCGTCGACGAGCCGCCGCGGCCGGGCGCGTCCTCGCGCGCCTCGCCGACCTCGGTCTGCGCGAGCAGCGTGACGTCGCGCGCGATCTTGGCGACGACGCCGGCGGCGGCGCCGAGCGCGCCGGCCAGCTCGGCCGGGCGCGTGCGGTTCGTGTGCCACGGGAGCACCGGCTCGGCGAGCCCCAGCTCGTCGGCGAGGTGGGCGAGGACCTCGGGGCCGGCGTCGCCGAGCGACGCGAGCGTGCCCGCCGCGCCGCCGAGCTGGACGGCGAGGCGCGTGTCGCGGACCTCCGCCAGGCGCCCACCGGCCTCGTGGAGGGCGACGAGCCAGCCCGCCGCCCGCAGGCCGAAGGTGACCGGCAGCGCCTGCTGCAGCAGCGTGCGCCCGGCCATCACCGTGTCGCGATGGGCGTCCGCGAGCGCGGCGGCCGCGTCCTCGGCGCCGGCGAGGTCGTGCAGCAGCGGGCCGAGCGCCCGGTGCGCGACGAGCATCGCCGCGGAGTCCATGACGTCCTGCGTGGTCGCGCCGCGGTGCACGTGCCCGGCCCCCGGGCCGTCGACCGCGGCCGTCAGCGCCCTGACGAGCGGCACGATCGGGCTGGCGGTCGCCGCCGCCGCGGCGCCGAGCGCGTCGAGGTCGAAGCCGTCGGCGTCGGCGGCCGCGGTGATCGCCCGCGCGTCGTCGGCCCCGATCAGGCCGGCGCGGGCCTCCGCGCGGGCCAGCGCGGCCTCGAAGTCGAGCATGGCCTGAAGCCACGCGCGGTCGCTGACGGCGGGGGCGACCGCGCCGCGCGCCAGGACGCCGCCGAAGAGGCCGCCGGCCTCCTCAGACGGCGAAGAAGACGGTCTCATCCTCTCCCTGAAGACGCACGTCGAAGCGGTAGCCGTCGTCGGTGGGCTCGGCGAGGAGCGTGCCGCGCTCGTCGCCGGGGATCTCCTGGAGGATCGGGTCGCCGGCGTTGGCCCCGGGCTCGTCGGCGAAGTAGACGCGCGTCACGACGCGGTTGAGCAGCCCGCGGGCGAACACCGACAGATCGATGTGCGGCGCCTGGAGCGCGCCGCCGGGGCCGGGCACCGGGCCGGGCTTGACGGTGAGGATGGCGAACTCGCCGTCGGGGCTCGTGGGGGCGCGCGCGAAGCCGCGGAAGCCCTCGGCGACGCCGCGCGGGTCGTCGGGATGCGCGAAGTGCCCGGACGGGTCCGCCTGCCAGCTCTCGACGACCGCGTCGGGCACCGGGTCGCCCGCGCCGTCGGTCACGCGGCCGCGCAGCCACACGGCGCCGTCGGTGCCCTCGGCGACGGCGAACGGCCCGTCCTCCCAGTGAAGCCCGATCGAGAAGTACGGGCCGACCGTCTGGGACGGCGTGAGCGGCAGCGCCATCAGTGGTCCTCGTCGAGCGGCGTCGCGTCGCGACCGGTGAGGACGATGTCGAAGTGGTAGGCGAGCGCCCACTCCGGCACGGTCTGGGAGAGGTCGAAGCGCGACACCATCGCCTCGCGGCCGCGCGTGTCGGTCACCGCGTTGTAGATCGGGTCCTGGAAGAACAGCGGGTCGCCGGGGAAGTACATCTGGGTGACGAGCCGCTGGACGAACGCCCGCCCGAAGAGCGAGAAGTGGATGTGCGCGGCGCGCCACGCGTTCTCGTGGTTGCGCCACGGATAGGCGCCCGGCTTGACGGTGACGAACCGGTAGCGCCCTTCGGCGTCGGTCATCGTGCGCCCGACGCCGGTGAAGTTCGGGTCGATCGGCGCCGGGTGGCGGTCCAGGTCGTGCAGATAGCGACCGCACGAGTTCGCCTGCCAGATCTCCACGAGCGTGTGCGGGACCGGACGCCCGTCGCCCTCGAGCACGCGGCCGTGGACGACGATGCGCTCGCCCAGCGGCTGGCCGTCGTGCTGGCGCGTCAGGTCGTGGTCGAGCTCGCCGAGGCGGCCCTCGCCGAGCACCGGGCCGGTGACCTCGGTGAGCGTGTGGGGCAGGAGGCGCAGCGGCCGGCTCGGCGCGCGCAGCACCGTCGAGCGGTAGTCGGGATACAGCAGCGGCGGGTGCGCGTCGTCGGCGGGTCGCCGGTACGGGGCCACGGCGGGCGTGGCCGTCGCGTCACCGGGAGTGGAGTCGGGCACGCGTTCCTCCTTCGTCGGCCGCGGTGGACAGCGGCATGCCCACGTAGTTCTCGGCCATCGTCGTCGCGGCGGCCGTGGACGACGTGACGTACTGAAGCTGCGCGAGCTGCAGGCGGTGCTGGAACGTGTCGCGCGCGTCGAAGCGGTGCAGCATCGAGGTCATCCACCACGAGAAGTGCTGCACGCGCCAGACGCGGCGCAGGCACGTCTCCGAGTAGCGCTCGAGCAGGTCGGTGGAGCCCGAGCCGTAGAAGCTGACGAGCGCCTGCGAGAGCGCCCGGACGTCGGCGACGGCGAGGTTCAGCCCCTTGGCCCCGGTGGCCGGGACGATGTGCGCGGCGTCGCCCGCCAGGAAGAGGCGCCCGTACTGCATCGGCTCGACGACGAAGCTGCGCAGCCCCGCGACGAGCTTCTCGAGCACGGGCCCCTCGTTCGGCTCCCAGCCGTCGTGCGTGGCCAGCCTCGTGCGCAGCTCCTGCCAGATGCGCTCGTCGGGCCACTCGTCCAGGTTCTCGTCGGCGCGGCACTGGAGGTAGAGGCGGCTGATGGCCGGCGAGCGCAGGCTGGCGAGGGCGAAGCCGCGGTCGTGGTAGGTGTAGATCAGCTCGTCGTTGGCCGGCGGCGCGTCGACGAGGATCCCGAGCCAGCCGAACGGATACGTCCGGTCGTAGGCGGTGAGGACGCCGTCGGGGATCGACGGGCGCGAGACGCCGTGGAAGCCGTCGCATCCGGCGATCACGTCGCA
>JAXDHC010000355.1:0-3728 GCA_034664705.1 Solirubrobacteraceae bacterium | reverse complement strand
GGCGTCGGCGAGCGCACCGGCAACGCCAACCTCGTCTCGATCATCGCCAACCTGCAGATCAAGATGGGCCACGAGGTCGTCACGCCGGAGCGCCTGGCGAAGCTCACCGAGGTCGCGCACTTCGTCGACGAGCTGCTGAACATCACGCCCGACCCCAACCAGCCCTACGTGGGCAAGAACGCCTTCGCGCACAAGGGCGGCATGCACGTCGCCGGCGTGCGCGCCGACGCCTCGACGTTCGAGCACATCGATCCCGAGCGCGTCGGCAACGCCCGCGAGCTGCTCATCTCCGAGCTCTCCGGCCGCGGCACCGCCGCCGAGAAGGCCGCGGCGGCGGGCCTCACCGTGGACGACGCCACCGCCGCGCGGATCGTCGAGCGCGTCAAGGACCTCGAGCACACCGGCTACCACTTCGAGGCCGCGGACGGATCCTTCGAGCTGCTCATGCGCCGCGAGACCGGCGAGTACGAGCCGCTCTTCACGCTCGAGGCGTGGCGCGTCATCGTCGAGAAGCGCGCGGACGGCAAGGTCGAGACCGAGGCGACCATCAAGATCTGGGTCGACGGCGAGCGCTACGTGCGCACCGCCGAGGGCAACGGCCCGGTGAACGCGCTCGACGCCGCGCTGCGCGACGCCATCGGCGAGATCCACCCGCACCTGCGCGACATCGAGCTCGTCAACTACAAGGTCCGCATCCTCGACGAGAGCCATGGCACCGGCGCGGTGACGCGCGTGCTCATCGACGCCTCCGACGGCCAGGACGTGTGGGGCGCGATCGGCGTCGACGAGAACGTCATCGCCGCGTCCTGGCAGGCGCTCGTCGACTCGCTCGAGTACCCCGAGCAGCCGGGCCGGCGCCTGGTGCGCCCGGCGCGCGAGGCCGGCGCCCGCTCCGGCGCGTGAGCCTCGGCACCGGCGAGATCCCGCTCGCCCGGCCGGTCATCGGGCCCGAGGAGGAGGCGGCGGTCCTCGAGGTGCTGCGCTCCGGGCAGCTCTCGCTCGGCCCGCGCGTGCCCGCCTTCGAGGAGGCGTTCGCCGCGCGGCTCGGCGCCGTGCACGCCAGCGCGGTCTCGAGCGGGACGGCCGGCCTGCACCTCGCGCTGCGCGCGGTCGGCGTGACCGACGGCGACGAGGTCGTCACGTCGCCGTTCTCGTTCGTGGCGAGCGCCAACGCGGCCGTCTTCGAGCGCGCCCGGCCCGTCTTCGCCGACATCGACCCCGTTACGCTGAACCTCGACCCGGCCGCCGCCGCGGCGGCCGTCACCGAGCGCACGACGGCGGTGCTGCCCGTCCACATCTTCGGCTACCCCGCCGACACGCCGGCCTTCGAGCGCCTCGGCCTACCCGTCGTCGAGGACGCCTGCGAGGCCCTCGGCGCCGTGCACGCCGACGGCGTGGCGGTCGGCGCGCGCGGCAACCCGGCCGTGTTCGGCTTCTACGCCAACAAGCAGCTGACGACGGGCGAGGGCGGGATGGTCACCATGGCCGGGGCGGCGCACAAGGAGCGCATCGACTCCGAGCGCAACCAGGGCCGCGCCCCCGACATGGGGTGGCTCGACCACGACCGCCTCGGCTTCAACTACCGCCTGAGCGACGTCGCCGCGGCGATCGGCCTGGCCCAGCTCGGTCGCCTCGACGACCTGCTCGCGGCGCGCGCCCGCGTCGCGGCGCGCTACGCGGAGGCGCTGCGCGGCATCGAGGGCCTCGGCCTGCCGTGCGCGGACACGGGCGGCAACCGGCGCGGCTGGTTCGTCTACGTCGTGCAGGTGCCGCGCGACCGCGACGAGGTCGTCCGCGCGCTGCGCGAGCGCGGGGTCCAGAGCAAGCCCTACCTGCCCGCCATCCACCTCATGAGCTTCTACCGCGAGACCTTCGGCCACCGCGAGGGCGAGTTCCCCGTCTGCGAGGACGTCGCCGCCCGCTCGCTGGCGCTCCCGTTCTTCCCGGAGATGACCGACGGCCAGGTGCAGCGCGTCGCCGAGGCCCTCGGGCAGGTGCTCGGGCAGAGGGCAACCTAGACTGCCGCCCTCGATGTCCCGCTTCTCAGAGCCCCAGGACCCCGCCTTTCAGCGGCTGAACGCCTCCATCGGCTTCGACCGCCGGCTGTGGCCGTACGACATCGAGCAGTCGCGCGCGCACGCGTCGATGCTCGCGGCCCGCGGCATCATCGGCGACGAGGACCGCGACGCCCTGCTCGCCGGCCTCGACACCGTGGCCGGCGAGCTCGAGGCCGGGCGCTTCCCGTTCCGGGAGGACGACGAGGACATCCACATGGCGATCGAGCGGCGGCTGACCGAGGTCGCCGGGCCGGTCGGCGGCAAGCTCCACACGGCGCGCTCGCGCAACGACCAGGTCGCCACGGACGTCGCGATGTTCACGCGCGAGGCGGCGCGCTCGGCGGCCACCGAGATCACGCGGCTCATGCGGGCGCTCGTCGAGGCGGCCGAGCGCCATCTCGACTGGGCGATGCCGGGATACACCCATCTGCAGCGCGCGCAGCCGGTCTACCTCTCCCATCACCTGCTCGCCTACGTCTGGATGCTCGCCCGCGACCGCGCGCGCTTCCGCTTCGCGGCCGAGCAGACGGCGGCGCTGCCGCTCGGCGCCGGGGCGCTGGCGGGCGTGAACTTCGACACCGACCGCGCGATGGTCGCGCGCGAGCTCGGCTTCGCGGCGGGCCCCGCGCCGAACTCGATCGACGCGGTCGCCAACCGCGACTTCGTCCTGGACTACCTCAACGCCGCCGCGAGCTGCGCCACGCACCTGTCGCGGCTGGGCTCCGAGCTCGTGATCTGGTCCACCGAGGAGTTCGGCTTCGTCGAGATGCCCGACGCGTGGGCGAGCGGCTCGTCGATCATGCCGCAGAAGAAGAACCCCGACGCGGCCGAGCTGCTGCGCGCCAAGGCGCCGCGCATCGTCGGCCACCTCACCGCGCTCCACGGGGTCATGCACGCCCTCCCGCTGACCTACAACAAGGACATGCAGGAGGACAAGGAGCACCTCTTCGACGCCGCCGACACGCTCGAGCTCTGCCTCACGGCGGCGCGCGGGATGATCATCGGCGCCCGGTTCCGCCGCGAGCGCCTGAGCGCCGCGGCGTCCGACGAGCTCATCGCCGCGACCGACCTGGCCGACCTGCTCGTCAAGCGCGGCGTGCCGTTCCGCGAGGCCCACGGCGTCGTCGCGGGGCTGGTGCGCACGGCCGTGACCAGCGAGCGGGCGCTCTCACAGCTGTCGGCCGAGGAGCTGCGCGCGGCCTCCGAGCACCTCGACCACGGCGACGTCGCCGAGGTGCTCGCCCAGCACTCCTGGCTGGAGTCCAAGGTGAGCCAGGGCGGCACGGCGCTCGATCGCGTGCGCGAGCAGCTCCAGGCGGCCAAGCGGGAGCTGCAGCCGGGGTGACGCTGGACCGGGCCTTCTACGCGCGGCCGGTGCTCCAGGTCGCGCGCGACCTCGTCGGCTGCACCGTGACCCACGGCGCCGCCTCCGGGGTCATCGTGGAGACCGAGGCCTACCACCACTCCGAGCCGGCGTGTCACGCCTACGTCGGCCTGACGCCGCGCACGGAGACGCTGTTCGGGCCGCCCGGGATCGCCTACGTGTACCGCTCGTACGGCATCCACGCGCTCCTCAACGCGGTCTGCGAGGACGAGGGCGAGGGCACCGCGGTCCTCATCCGCGCGCTCGAGCCGCTCGAGGGGATCGATCGGATGCGCGAGCGGCGCGGC
>JAXDHC010000354.1:0-2601 GCA_034664705.1 Solirubrobacteraceae bacterium | reverse complement strand
GGCAGAAGGAGCTCCAGGACCCGCAGGAGTTCATGGAGAACCTGAAGGTCGACCTCTTCGACGAGGAGGTCTTCGTCTTCACGCCGAAGGGCGAGGTCAAGTCGCTCGCCGCCGGCGCCACGCCGCTGGACTTCGCCTACGAGATCCACACCGAGCTGGGCCACCGCTGCGTCGGCGCGAAGGTCAACTCGAAGATCGTCCCGCTGAACTACGCGCTGAAGTCGGGCGACAACGTCGAGGAGCTGACCTCCAAGCGCGAGCGCGGCCCGTCGCGCGACTGGCTGGCCGTCGTCAAGACGACCCGTGCGCGCAACAAGATCAAGCAGTGGTTCAAGCAGGAGTCGCGCCAGGACACCGAGCACTCGGGCCGCGCGCTGCTGCAGGAGCACCTGAACAAGGCGGGCCTGCCGCCGCAGAAGATCGCCGGATCGCCGCTGCTGGCGGACGTCATCCGCGAGATGGGCTTCCGCAAGGCCGAGGACTTCTACGTCGCCCTGGGCGGCGCCAAGATCTCGCCGAAGGTCGTCGTCAACAAGGTCATGCAGCGCCTCAAGCAGGGCGAGGCGGCCGAGGCCGAGCAGGAGCCGGTCGAGGCGCTGGTCTCGCCGCGGCGCGAGCGCCGGCAGCCGACGGGATCCAGCGGGTCCTACGGCATCCGCGTCGAGGGCGTCGACGACGTCATGCTGCGGCTGGCGAAGTGCTGCCGGCCGGTCCCCGGCGACCCGATCGTCGGCTACGTCTCCCTCGGGCGCGGCATCACCATCCACCGCGACGACTGCCCGAACACCGCCGCGCTGCGCAAGGACCCCGAGCGGTTCGTGCGCGTGCACTGGGAGGGCGATCACGAGAAGGCGTTCAAGGTCGAGCTCCAGGTCGACGCCTGGGACCGCCACCGCCTGCTCGAGGACCTGTCGCGCACGTTCGCCGAGGCCGGCTGCAACATCGTCGAGGCGCGCTGCATCGTCTCCTCGCCGATGGTCCAGAACCGGTTCGTCGTCGAGGTCGCCGACACGCAGGCGCTGAAGCAGACGGTCAACCGCCTCCGCAACATCGATTCGGTCTTCGACGCATACAGAGTCACTCCCGGTGCGGGCTGACATCGCCCGGGTCGGCGCGGACCGGGCGCCGGACGGCACGCTGCGCGGCGCCTGGGAGGACGAGGCGCGCCAGTGGGTGCGGTGGGCGCGCGAGCCGGACGTCGATCACTTCTTCTGGCGCTTCAGCCGCCCCGCCCTGCTCGACCTGCTGCCCGATCCCGGGCGGCTGACCGTCGACGTCGGGTGTGGCGAGGGCCGTCTGTCGCGCGAGCTGCGCGACCGCGGCCACCGCGTCGCGGGCGTCGAGCAGTCCCCGACGCTCGCCGCGGCGGCCCGGGAGGCCGACCCGCAGATCGACGTCCACGTCACCGACGCGGCGCACATGCCGCTCGCGGACGGCGCCGCCGACCTGTGCGTGGCGTCCATGGTCCTGCTCAACCTCGACGACCTCGACGCCGTCGTGCGCGAGGTCGCCCGCGTGCTCGGGCCCGGCGGGCGCTTCTGCTTCTCGACGACGCATCCCTTCGTCGGGCGCCCCGAGTGGGCCGAGGACTACTTCGAGGTCGTCCGCTTCACGGAGGCCCGCGAGCGCGACGGCGTGCGGATGACGTTCCACGACGTCTACCGCCCGCTCGGCAGCTACCTCGGGGCGCTCGAGCGGGCCGGGTTCGTCGTCGAGGCGCTGCGCGAGCCGGTGCCCGACGACGCCTACGTCGCCGCCCACCCGACGGTCGAGCGCTGGCGCCGGGCGCCGTGTTTCCTGCTCGTGCGCGCGCGGCTCTCCGCGGCGACACCAGGGTCCGCGGCCACGCCGCGACCGTAGCGTCGGCGGGCCACGTTCGGCTGCCCGTACCTCCCGGGCGCCGGACCCCCACCTCGGGACACCGGGCAGTGCGATGGGCGGCGCCGGGACCTGGTGGGAGATTGGCGGTATGAACCAGACGCGCACCTCCCAGCACCAGTACATGCGCCCGGTCGTCCGCCCGGTCCCGCGCCCCGCGCCGGACCTCCGCGGCGCCGGCTCGGGCTGGTGATGCGCGCCGTCCTGACGTATCCCGGCGTCGGCGCCTTCTACGCGTCCGACCCGGCCCGCCGGCGCTCCCCCGAGATCGACTTCGGCGGCCCGTGGCGCACCGTCGCCTTCGGGCCCACGTACCGCGCCGCCTGGCTGAGCAGCACGGGCGAGCTGTTCGTCGTCCGCCTCGGGTCGCGGGCGTCCGGCGGCGGGACGGTCGAGGTCCTCGCGCACGTCCCCGAGATCCGCGTGCTGGCCGAGATGCTCAGCGGCTGGCAGCGCGTCTGCGGCAGCTTCGACTCGATCCGCTGGCTGCGGGCCCGGATCGCGACGGCGCACCCGCTCAAGCGCCGCCACGGCTGGGGCCTCCAGGCGGCCGCCTGACCCGGCGAGCGACGTCCGCTTCGACGGGGTGCCGTTCACGTCGACCTCGCCGCGGTCACCCGCCGAGGTCGGCCTCGAGCCGCCCGACGACCTCGCCGCGCGAGTTGCGGATCACCGGCGCCGCCAGCGCCGTGAGCGCGGGCGTCTCGAGCGCCACGCCGAGCA
>JAXDHC010000353.1:0-4382 GCA_034664705.1 Solirubrobacteraceae bacterium | reverse complement strand
GGCGCGCGCGGGACCCGGGCCCGCGACCGCGCCGCCTCGCGCGACCGCGCCGCCTCGCGCGACCGCGCCGCCTCGCGCGACCGCGCCGCCTCGCGCGCCGGGCAGGCGCGCGCCCCCCGGTCAAGGTGGCGCGCCCGTGGGCCGATAAGGCGGCCATGACCCCGGATCCCGCGCCCCTCCTGGACCCGAACCCCCGTCACGCCGACGAGACGCCGCAGCGCCGCAGCGACGATCGGTGGCTCGAGCGCTGGATGCGCACGACGGCCGACCTCGCGCGCCTGCAGTACTCGCACCGCATGGTCGACGCCGTCATCGACGAGATCGACGGGCGGGACATCCGCATCGGCGACCACTGGCTGGCCGACTTCGCGTCGTGCAACTACCTCGGCCTGGACCTCGACGAGGAGATCATCGCCGCGGTGCCGGAGTACCTCTCGCGCTGGGGCACGCATCCGAGCTGGTCGCGGCTGCTCGGCAGCCCCGTGCTGTACGAGGACATCGAGACCCGCCTGACGGCGCTACTCGGCGCGGAGGACACGATCCTCATGCCGACGATCACCCACATCCACATGTCGGTGATCCCGGTGCTGGCCGGCGCGGGGACGGTCTTCCTCGACGGCCGGGCGCACAAGACGATCTACGACGGCGCGCTGGCCGCCCGCGCGCGCGGCGCCACCGTGCAGCGCTTCCCGTACGACGACGCCGACGCCCTCGAGACGATGCTGAACAGCGGCGCGTGGGCCCGGCCCGGCATCATCTGCATCGACGGCGTGAACTCCATGACGGGCAACGCGCCGGACCTCGCGCGGTTCGCCGAGCTCGCCCGCGAGCACGACGTCCTGCTCTACGTCGACGACGCCCACGGCTTCGGCGTGATCGGCGAGCGCTCCGCCGGCGAGCCGTGCGACTACGGCGTCCGCGGCAACAGCATCGTGCGCCACCTCGGCGAGAGCTACGACAACGTCATCCTCGTCGGCGGCTTCTCGAAGGCCTACTCGTCGCTGATGGCGTTCATCGCGTGCCCGACGCCGATCAAGCAGCTGCTCAAGACGGCGGCGCCGCCCTACCTCTACTCCGGCCCCTCCCCCGTCGCCTCGCTGGCGACCGTCCTGGAGGGCCTCCGGGTCAACGACGAGCGCGGCGACGCGCTGCGCGCGCGCCTGCACCGGCTCACCCATCGCGTCCTGGACCGCGTGCACGAGCTCGGCATCTCGACGCCGAACCGGTCCGGCTACCCGATCGTCGAGATCTCGCTCGCGGACCCGGATCAGATCGACGCCGTCGGCGACCTGCTGTTCGACCGCGGGATCTACGCGACGATGGCCGCCTACCCGCTCGTGCCGCGCGCCGAGGTCGGCTTCCGCATCCAGCTGACCGCCGCGAACACCGACGCCCAGGTCGACCGGCTCAACGTCGTGCTCGGTGAGCTGAGCGAGCGCTTCCAGCTCGTCGCCCGGGGCGCCGCGGGGCCGCTCGGCGGCCTCGACCACGAGTGACCCGGCCGTCGCGATGACGGATGCCGCTCGCGCGAGCGGGCGCTCGCTGCGCCTCCTCGCGCCCCTGAGGATCCGGGACTTCCGGCTCCTGTGGACCGGGATGACCGTCTCGCTGTTCGGCGACGGCGCGTTCATGGTCGCCGTCGCCTGGGCGGCCTATGAGATCTCCGACGCGCCGGGCGCGCTCGCGGTGATCGGGATCGCCACATCGCTCCCGCAGGTCGCGCTGCTGCTCGTCGGCGGCGCGATCAGCGACCGCGTCGACAGGCGGCACGTCATGATCGCCTCCGACGTCGTCCGGGCGCTGGCGATCGGTGCGCTCGCGGCCCTCGCGATCGCGGGGACGCTCGAGCTGTGGCACATGGTCGTCCTGACGGCCGTCTACGGAGCAGCCGCCGCGTTCTTCGGCCCCGCGTTCGACGCCGTCGTCCCCGACGTGGTCCCCGAGCACCAGCTCGCCGAGGCCAACGCGCTCGACCAGTTCGTGCGTCCCGCCGTGCTGCGGCTGGCGGGCCCCGCGCTCGGCGGCGTCGGCATCGCGGCGGCCGGGGCCGGGTGGGGCTTCGCGATCAACGCGGCGAGCTTCGCCGTGTCCGCGGCCTGCATCGCCGGGATGCGCCGCAGCGGCGCGCCGAGCGACCCGGCCGGCGGCGCCTCGCTCGTCGCCGAGATGCGCGAGGGCTTCCGGTACGTGCGCGGGCGGACCTGGCTGTGGGGCACCTTCGCCGGCGCGACGATCAGCTACCTGCTGTTCATGGGCCCGACCGAGGTCCTGCTCCCCTACATCGTCAAGCACGAGCTCGGCGGCGGGGCCGACGTCCTGGGCGCCGTGTTCGCGGCCGGCGGGATCGGCGCCCTGACCGCCGCGGTGATCATGGGCCAGCGCGGCACGCCGCGGCGCAACATGACGTTCATCCTCATCGCGTGGTCGCTCGCCACCCTCGCGGTGGCGGGCTACGGACTGGCCGTCGCGTCCTGGCAGCTGATGCTCGCCTCGCTGGTGTTCAACGCGCTGGAGACGGCCGGCCTCGTGGTCTGGGGCACGACGAAGCACCGGCTGGTCCCGCCGCGCCTGATGGGACGGGTGTCCAGCGTCGACTGGTTCATCTCGATCGCCCTCGTGCCGGTCTCCTTCGCGCTCACCGCCCCCGTCGCGGCCGCGCTGGGCGCCAGGACGACCCTCGTCGCGGCCGGCATCGTCGGCGCGGTCGTCACGCTCGGCTGCCTCTTCCTTCCCGGCATGCGCGCGATCGAGCGCCACCGCGACGCGCGCGCCGATCCGACCCCGCACGCCGCCCCGTCGACGCCGTGACGGCCGTGCCGCGCCCGGCGCGGCATCGGCTCGTCTAGGCTGGCCGTCGGGTCGGCCAGCGGCGAGGATCGGCGAGTGGACGTTGGAGCCTCTTGAGCGTGAGGGTGAGCGGGAGGTCCTCGCGACGGCGATCGAGGAGTCCGCCACCGCGGGTCGGGTCGTGGTCGTCGTCGGCGAGGCGGGCATCGGCAAGACGGCGCTCGTGGGGTCCGCGTGCGCGGCGCTGCGCTCGCGGCGCGTCCTGTGGGGGGCGTGCGATCCGCTGATCACGCCGCGCCCGATGGGTCCGCTGCGCGACGTGGCGGGCCACGTCGGAGGCGCGATGCTCGCGGCGGTCGAGGCCGGCTCGCGGGAGGGCGCGCTGACGGCGGCCCTCGCGGAGCTGGCGGCCTCCTCGGTGCTCGTCGTCGAGGACCTGCAGTGGGCGGACGACGCGACGCTCGACCTCGTCGCGCTGCTGGGCCGGCGATTGGTGCGCTCCGCCGGCTGCCTGATCCTGACCTGCCGCAGCGATGCGCTGAGCGAGCGGCCGGAGGTGCGGCGCGTGCTCGCCGCCCTGCCTCTGGAGTGCGTCCGGCGGATCGAGCCGGAGGCGCTCTCGGACGCGGCCGTCGCGCTGCTCGCGCGCCGCGCCGGCCGCGATCCGTCGGATCTCCATGCGCTCTCGGGCGGCAACCCGTTCTTCGTGACCGAGGTGCTGGCCGCCCCGACCGGCGACGGCGTGCCGGCGAGCGTTCGCGACGCCGTGACGCTGCGTGTCGCCCTGATCGGCGCCCAGGCCCGGGCGGTCGTCGAGCTGGCGGCCGTGGTCCCGGGACCGGCGGAGCTGGGGCTGCTCGCGGAGACCGTCGGCGCGGGCGCCGCGGTGATCGACGAGTGCATCGAGGCCGGGGCTCCTCCGCCTGCGCGACGAGGCGGTCGTCTTCCGCCACGAACCCGCCCGCCGTGCCCGCGCGGCGGGCCGGCGACGCGGCGGCGATCCGCCGGCTCGGCCCCGCGGCCGCGCGGGCGGCGAGCGCGGCGGGCGGGCACCGGCAGGCGCTCGAGCACTGGGAGGCCGCGCTCCGGGCGCAGGACGGCGCCGGTCCGGCGGGTCGGGCCGAGGCGCTCGAGGGTGTCGCGATCGAGGCGTACCTGTGCGGTCGCCCCGAGCGTGCGCTGGAGGCGCGCCGCGCCCTGCTTCAGATCCACGAGGCGGCCGGCGACGCCCGGCGCGCCGGCGACGATCTCCGGTGGCTCTCGCGCATCCTGTGGTGGTCGGGCCGCGGGACGGAGGGACCGCCGCCGGCGACCGGTCGATCGCGGTGCTCGAGGCGTTTCCGGACAGCCGCGAGCTGGCGATGGCGCTGGGCGGACGGTCGCAGCTCGCGATGCTCGCCGAGCGCCACGAGGAGGCGGTCGAGCTCGGCACGCGCGCCGCGCGGCTCGCCCGGCGGATCGACGACCGCGAGACGGTCGCCCACGCGCTGACGAACGTCGGCACGACACTGCTCGGCCGATCGGACCACGAGCGCGGTCGCGCGCTGCTCGAGGAGGCGTTCACGCTCGCGTCCGGCGCCGGCCAGGACGACCAC
>JAXDHC010000352.1:0-9027 GCA_034664705.1 Solirubrobacteraceae bacterium | reverse complement strand
ACCGGGCGGATGCGCTTGCCGCCGGCGAGCAGCGAGTAGCGCATCGCCTCCTCGAGCCCCGCGGTGCGCGGCGCGGCGCCGGTGAAGCGCAGGCCCTCGAGGTAGCGCTCCACCGCCGCGCTGAGCGCGTCGGGATAGCCGGAGGACGTGGCCACCTACAGCAGGCTGTCCTGCCTGGACAGCAGCGTGGCCTGGCCCGGGAGGGGCTCCTGCACGCTCGCGCGGGCCATCCGCTCGAGCTCGGCCGAGGCCTGCGACGCCAGCGCGGCGCAGTCCTCCACCAGGCCGGCGGCGGCGTCGGGGGACAGGTCGCCGGTCCGCAGCTGCTCGGCGGCGCGTTCGAGGCGCTCGACGAGGGCGTCGAGCGTGGAGGTGTCGAGATCGGTCATGAGGTGGCGGAATTCTCGTGCATCTCGCGCAGGACCGCTGCGAGGATGCCGTTGACGAAGCCCGGCGCGTCGGCGCCGCAAAACGTCTTGGCGATCTCGACCGCCTCCGAGATGGCCCCCTCGGGCGGGATCGGCTGGTCGCCGGGCGCGACGTCGGGGTGCATCATCTCGAGCAGCGCGACGCGCATGATCGCCTTCTCCAGCGGCGCGATGCGATCGATCGTCCAGCCCTTCGCGTGGCGGCCGATCTGGTCGTCGAGATCCTCGCGGTAGTCGTCGGCCGCGTAGGTCAGCGCGCGCGTGAACGTCGACGCGTCGCGCTCGAGGAGGTCCTCGAGGTCGCGGCCGGTGAGCTCGCGCTGGTAGAGGGCGAAGACGGCGTCGCGCCGCTGATCGGTCCGTCGGGACATGCGTTGATACGCAGGCTACGCCAGCGGGAACGTGATCTTCGCTTCGCCGGCGCCGATCAGGCGCGCGACATGTACTCGCCGGAGCGCGTGTCGACCTTCACGCGCTGGCCGACGTCGACGAACAGCGGCACGTTGACCGTCGCCCCGGTCTCGAGCGTCGCGGGCTTCGTGCCGCCGCCCGACGCGGTGTCGCCGCGCAGGCCGGGCTCGGTCTGGGCGACCTCGAGCTCGACCGAGGCCGGCAGCTGGAGGTCGGACGGGGCGCCGTCGATGAACAGGACGTCGACGGTGTCGTTCGGCTTCGTCCAGCGCAGCGCGTCGGCGACGGAGGGCTCGGGCACGGCCATCTGCTCGTAGGACTCGGCGTCCATGAAGTGCGCGTCGGTCCCGTCGGCGTAGAGGAACTGCATCTTGCGCGCCTCGGTCCGCACGGCGCGGAACTTCTCGCCCGCGCGGAACGTCCGGTCGATCACGTTGCCGTCCGACGCGCGCCGCAGCTTCGAGCGCACGAACGCCCCGCCCTTGCCGGGCTTGACGTGCTGGAACTCGAGGATCTTGAAGACGGTGCCGTCGACCTCGATGTGGTTGCCGTTCTTGAACTGGTTCGTCGAAATCATGTTCGCCGGTCAGTGTAGGTGGCCGGGAACGCCTTGACCGCCGAGCGGTGGCTCCGCGAGGATCGCCGCCCTCGACAAGGAGCCATGCATGTCCGCCACCGCCCGTCCCGTCGCCGTCGGCCCCGGCGAGGGAGAGACGATCCAGGGACCGGCCGGTGGGCCGCTGACCTTCAAGGTTCGCGGCGCCGAGACCAACGGCGCGCTGATGGCGCTCGAGAACGTCATCGCCCCGGGCGACGGGCCCCCGGAGCACACGCACGCCGCCGAGGACGAGTCGTGGTACGTGGTCGCGGGCGAGCTGCGCTTCAAGCTCGGCGACGAGATCGCCTCCGCGCCGGCGGGCTCGTTCGTCTTCGTCCCGCGCGGCGTGCCGCACGCGTTCGTCAACGCCGGCGCGGAGCCGGCGCGGATCCTCGTGATGTTCACGCCGGCCGGGATGGAGGGCTTCTTCGACCGCTTCGCGGAGCTCGAGGCGTTCGATCCGGCGGCGTTCGCGCGGCTCGGGCGCGAGGTCGGGATGGAGGTCGTGGGGCCGCCGCTGCGCTAGGGCGCGGGCGGGGCGCCGGCCGCTCTGATGCGCTGGAGGGTCTCGTCGGGCCGCATGACGGCCTGCTGCCAGGTCACGCGGATGACGCGTTCGCCGAGGGCCTCGAGGACGGCCTGGCGCTCGCGGTCCTGTGCTCGTGCGGTCTCGGTGTCGTGCCAGGCGGCGCCGTCGGCTTCGAGGATCAGGCGCTGGTCGGGCCAGCGGAAGTCGGGGATGAGGCGCCGGCCGTCGACCGTGAGCGGCTCGTTGACGTCCGGGTGCTCGATGCTTCCCTGCAGGATGAGGTCGAGGACCACGTTCTCGAGCTCGCTGCGGGTGGGTGCGGGGCCGGTGGCGATGATGCGCCGGAGCGCCGCGGTGCCCGGGCGTCGACCGGCGCGGCCGAGCAGCTCGGCGAGCTGGCGGACGTTGACGCGGTGCAGCCCCTGAGCCTGGCGCACGGCGCGCCGCAGGGCGCGGGCGTCCAGCGACGCGGCGAGGTCGAGGAGCGTGCGCGCGGGGGTCGTCGCCGGGATGCCCTGGTGGCGCGTGACGTCGGCGACGGCGAGCATCGAGGAACGGTGGACCCGCAGGCCGGGGTGCCGGCGCGTCACCGCGACCGGCACGGTGATCTGCGGACGGCGCTCCTCCCACGGCACGATCCCCCACAGTGCCGCGGCGGAGAAGTGGCTGAGCACGGCATGGACGCCGCCGGCCTTCACCGCGGCGAGGAACCGGCCCTCACGCGGCACGTTGGGGTGCCCGACCGCGTAGACGCCGCTGTGGAGACGGTGGAGCCGCCCGCCGCGGACGCGATCGCCGACCGCGTCGCGCGACAGCCCGCAGCTCTGCAGCTCGGCAAGCGAGAGCACGCCCCACTGCTCGGCCGCACGCTCGGCGACGAGGACGTCGGGACGCGTGGTGCATTTGTCGGCTCCTGGCCGACAAATCCACCACGCGTGTGCGGCATCCGGCGGCATGCGACCACCGTGGCGCCCGACGCGTGACGGAACAACACGCGTTTGCGCCGAAACGGACCCGGCGGTGCGACCGAACGCTCGCAGCGCCCCCAGCCCGGCGCTCAGGCGTCCGCCGCGGAGTGCTCGTCCAGCCGGCCGGCGCGGATCCGGGCCACGAGATCCTTTGACTCCTCGCGCAGCACGCGGCCGTCCGCGAACTCGATCCCCGGGAGCTTCGCCTGGCCGCTGCGGGCCGCCCATTCCTTGCGCCGGCCGCGCAGCGGCGAGTGCGTGACGACCTCGTACTCGACGCCCGCCTCGTCGAGCGCCTTCTGGACCTGCCAGCACGGGTGCGGGCCCTTCACCCACATGAGCGAGCAGCGGTGCAGCTTCACAGCCATGTCAGCCCTCCTCCAGGTCGCGCGCCGGCAGCGCGTCGCGGTACTCCGGGCGGCGCTTCCACTCCGGCACGGGCGGCTCGTGGCCCGCGCGCGGCGTGTAGTCGGAGTACTCCACGATCTCGACGTGGTGCACGTAGCGCGGGCAGTTGAAGAAGATCCGCTCGGCCTCCACGCGCACGACGAGCTGCGCCCCCTTCCACTCCCCGAGCAGCGGATCGTCCTCGCTCAGCGACGCGAAGCCCTGCACCCGCACGCGGCGCGGCGCGTCGCCCCAGCGCACGAAGAGCAGGCCGACGCGCGGGTTGACGAGCACGTTGCCGAGGCTCTTGAACATCCCGTTGCCGTCGTAGTTCGGGAAGGCGAGCGTCGACGGCCCGACGATCTTCACGAAGCCGGGCAGGCCGCCCTTGTGCGACACGTCTGGAAAGCCCTCGGCGTCCGCCGTGGCGAGGAAGAACATCGGCGCGTTGTCGATGATCTCGCGCTGCTCGTCGTTGAACGTGTCGCGGACGTTGACCTCCTGCAGGCGGTCGGCGATCCGCCGCGAGTCGAACCGGTCCTGGAGCTCGCGCGAGCCCTCGTGGTAGAGCGGGCCTGGGTTCCCCATCAGGCGATCATCCCAGCCCGCGCTCGGCGATCTCCCGGCGCGCCGCGTCGGTCTTGGCGACGGCCTCGATCCCGAGCGCGCGCCGCACGCCCGCCGAGCGCTCGAACTGGACGTGCGGGTAGCCGACGACCTGGAAGCGGTTGCCCCACGGGTCGCGGAAGTCGAAGCTCGTGCGGCCGGCGCCGACGATCTCGACGCCCTCGCGCTCCGCGGCCGCCCGCACGGCGTCGACGTCGTCGACGACGAGCCCGAAGTGCCGTCCGCCGTCGGGCTCCTGCGAGCGGCCCTCGGCGAGCGCGATGAACTGGTCGCCCATGTCGACGAACGCCATGCGCCCGGCGCGCCCGCGCAGCGTGAACTGGAACAGGCGCCCGTAGAGATCGAGCGCCGCGTCGACGTCGCCGACCTCCAGCGCGACGTGGTTGATGCCGACCAGACGTGCCGCCGCCATGGCGCTCCTTCGTGCCGTTGGATGCCCCGACCGTACTCCGGCGGCAGGATCCGCGGCGCGGGCGCCGAACGGGCACGCGTGGAGTCGGCCGTGTCCCGCCCGCTCGTCGCCGGCCTCGGCGCCGCGCTCGCCGTCGCCGCCGCCGTGGTGGCCGGCGCGCGCTTCGGGCTGCCCGCGCTCGCGCTCGCCGCTCCGGCGGCGCTGGCCGGCGCGCTCGTGCAGCGGCGCGCCGCCGTCCGCGGCCGGGCCCTGCACCGGCTCTCCCGCCAGGACGTCCTCACCGGCCTGGGCAACCGCCTGCTGCTCGCCGAGCGCCTGGACTACGAGGCCGTGCGCCATGCCCGCCACGAGCGGCCGCTGGCCGCGCTGGCGCTCGACCTCGACGGCTTCAAGGCGGTCAACGACCGCTACGGCCACGCCGCCGGCGACGAGGTCCTCGTCGCCGTCGCCCGGGCGCTGCGCCACGCGGTCCGCGACCAGGACACGGTCGTCCGCGTCGGCGGCGACGAGTTCTGCGTCCTCGCGCCCGAGACCGACCGCTACGCCGCGACGCAGCTCGCCGAGCGCCTGCGCCACGCGGTCGCCGACGGCGTCGACGGGATGGCGCCGATCGGCGTCAGCGTCGGGTTCGCCCTCTATCCCCACGACGCCCGCAGCCCGCAGCAGCTCCTCGCCCGGGCCGACGCCGCGGCGATGGCGGCCAAGCGCCGCGCGCGGGAGCGCCCGCAGCGCCACGCGGCCTGAGCGGGCCCGACCGCGGCCGCCGCTGGTCCGGCGCCGGCGTCAGTCGACGACGGTCAGGGCCTTCGGCAGCGACGACAGCACCTCGGCGCCGTCGTCGGTCACGACCACGAGGTCCTCGATGCGCACGCCGACCGCGCCGGGGACGTACACCCCCGGCTCGACGGTGACGACCATCCCGGGGGCGAGCGCGTCCTCGCCCTGCTTGGACAGCCGCGGGCCCTCGTGCACTTCGAGGCCGACCCCGTGTCCGAGCCCGTGCCCGAAGTGCTCGCCGTGGCCGGCGGCGTGGATGATGTCGCGCGCGACGGCGTCGATCTCGCGGCCGGTCGGCCCCGGGCGCACGGCCGCGAGGGCCGCCTCCTGGGCGCGCAGGACGAGGTCGTAGACCTCGCGGTCGCGCGGGTCGGCGTCGCCGGTCGCGTAGGTCCGCGTGCAGTCGCTCGCGTAGCCGTCCAGCTGCGCGCCCCAGTCGATCACGCAGAGCGCGCCGCGCGGGATCTCGACGTCGCGCGGGTGCGCGTGCGGCAGCGCGCCGTGCGGCCCGGCAGCGACGATCGGCGGGAACGACGCGCCCTCGGCGCCCATCCGGCGCATCGTGAACTCGATGTCGAGCGCGACGTCCTGCTCCGTGCGGCCCCGCAGGCCGCGGCTCAGCACGTCGGTCAGCGCCTCGTCGGCCAGCCGCGCGGCCGCCCGGACGCGGTCGAGCTCCTCGGCGTCCTTCACCGCGCGCAGCTCCTCGACGACGCCGCCGGCCGCCACCAGCTCGACGCCCTCGCGCACGATGCGCGCCAGCTTCGCGTGGTCGCGGACGGCGAGGTGCGCGTCGTCGAAGCCGACGCGCAGGTCGCCCTCGGCCGGCAGGTGCTTCACCACGCCCTCGAGCAGGTCGGTGGAGATCTCGCGCGCCCACGTGTCGTCGAGCTGCTCGGCGGCCTGCGAGAGGTAGCGGAAGTCGGTGACGAAGCGGCGCGTCCCGTCCGTCCCGACGACGGCGGCGCCGTTCGTGCCCGTGAAGTCGGTCAGCCACCGCACGTTGACGAGGTCGGTGACGACGAGCGCGTCGAGGTCGCGGGCGGCGAGCTTCTCGGCGACGCGCTGCGCGCGGCCGGGGCGGATCTCGTCGGCGGCGGGCCGGGCGGTGGCGCTCATGCCGTCAGCTCGTGCTGGAGCCGGGTGAGCGCCTCGCGGTAGCCCTCGGGCCCCTGCCCGCTGACGGTGGCTATGCACAGGTCGCGCACGACGGACACCTGGCGGAACTCCTCGCGGTTCATGACGTCGGAGAGATGGACCTCCACGGCGGGCAGCCCGGGGATCTCGAGCGCGTCGTGGATCGCCCACGAGTAGTGCGTCCAGGCCCCCGGGTTGAGCACGATCCCGTCGGCGATGTCCTCGAGGCGGTGCAGATGCTCGACGAACTCCTCCTCGGAGTTCGTCTGGAAGAAGCGCGGCACCAGCCCGAGCTCGTGCGCGTACTCCTCGATGCGCTGCTCGAGGCGGCTGAAGCTCAGCCCGCCGTAGACCTCGGGGTTGCGGCGCCCGAGCTGGTCGAGGTTGACCCCGTGCATGACCTCGATGCGGTTGCGCAGCGCCATCAGGCGGTCAACTCTTGCACGGCGGCCTCGACGGCGGCGGGATCCACGCGCTCGCCGTGGCGCACGTCGCCGGGCGCGTGGACGAGCACGAACGGCACGTCGGCGCCCGTGCGCTTCTTGTCGCGCGCCGTCGCGGCGACGACGTCGGCCGGCTCGGCGCCCTCCATGCGGGTCGGCAGGCCGGCCTCGCGCAGCAGCGCGGCGACCGCGTCGCGCAGCGCGTCCTGCCCGGAGAGGCGCAGCGCCGCGAGCATCCCGAGCCCGACGGCCTCGCCGTGGCGGTAGCGGCCGTACCCGGTGACCGTCTCGATCGCGTGACCGACGGTGTGGCCGAGGTTGAGCACCTGGCGCCGGCCGGAGTCGCGCTCGTCGGAGGCGACGACCCGCAGCTTGGTCCGCGCGCAGGCGCGGACGATACCCGCGTCGACGGCCTCGCCGGCGGCGACGCGCGCCCACAGCGGCCCGCCGGCGATGAGGGCGGTCTTGACGACCTCGGCGTAGCCCGCGGCGCGCTCGGCCGCCGGCAGCGTCTCGAGCGTCGCCGGATCGACGAGGACCCCGGCGGGCTGGTGGTAGGCGCCGACGTAGTTCTTGGCCGCGGGGAGGTCCACCCCGGTCTTGCCGCCGTAGGCGGAGTCGACCTGGGCGACGATCGTCGTCGGCACGTGCACGATCGGGATCCCGCGCTGGTACGCCGACGCGCAGAAGCCGGCGAGATCGCCGACCACCCCGCCGCCGACGCCGACGACGTGGTCGGCGCGGGTCGCGCCCGCGTTCGCGAGCGCCGTCCAGACGCGCTCGGCGGTCTGCAGCGTCTTGTGCCCCTCGCCGGGCGGGATGGCGACGACGTGCTCGGCGCCCGCGAGGAGCTCGCCGTGGACCTCCACGACCGTCTCGTCCGTCACGACGAAGCGCCGCCCCGCCGCCGGCCACGGCGCGCGCAGCACGGCGTCGCGGCCGATCCACACCGGGTAGTCCCCGGAGGCCGCGGTCGCCCACAGCAGCGTCAGGCCCTCGGGCCGGGCCTGCAGCGCATCGAGCGCGCGGCGCACGACGCCGTCGCCCACGGCCGGGAGGACCGCGTCGGCGGTCTGCTCGTAGAGCGGCGCGCGCTGGTGGTAGAGCGCGGCGAAGGCGGCGCGGTCGCGGGCCAGCGGGCGGCCCTGGCCGGCGGCGCGCTCCCACGCGGTGTCGAGCTCGACGTCGACGAGGACCGCGGTGTGGCGCTTCAGGGCATCGCGCACCCGGGCGGACTGCAGCGCGCCGCCGCCGAGGGCGACCACGCCGCCGTCGGCCGTCTCGAGGATGTCGCCGAGGAGCGCCTCCTCGGCCGTGCGGAACGCCGCCTCGCCGTGGCGGTCGAAGAAGGACTCGATCGGCTCGCCGAGGCGCGTTTCGAGGAGCGTGTCGGCGTCCTGGGCGGCCACGCCGAGCGCGGCCGCCGCCTCGCGCGCGGCGGTCGACTTGCCCGCCCCCATGAAGCCGATGAAGACGAGCGCCGGCTTCAGCGACGCGACCACCCGATCCGCTCCTCGTAGCGGCCGAGCGCCTCACGGACGTCGTCGATGTGGTCGCCGCCGAACTTCTGGCGGTAGGCGCCGGCGAGCACGACGGCGACCATCGCCTCCCCCACGACGCCCGCGGCGGGCACGACGGCGGAGTCGGTGCGCTCGCGCAGCGCCTGGGCGGGCTCGCGCGTGGCGATGTCGACCGAGCGCAGCGGCTTGGTCAGCGTCGGCAGCGGCTTCATCGCCGCGCGGGCGTAGAGCGGATCGCCGTTGGTCATGCCGCCCTCGAGGCCGCCCGAGCGGTTCGTCTCACGATAGAAGCCGCGCGGCTCGTCGTAGAAGATCTCGTCGTGGGCCTCCGAGCCCGGCCGCCCGGCGACGTCGAAGCCGTCGCCGAAGGCCACGCCCTTGCACGCCTGGATCGAGCACAGCGCGCCGGCGAGCCGCCCGTCGAGGCGCTCCTCCCAGCTGACGTGCGACCCCAGGCCCGGCGTCACGCCGAAGGCGATGACCTCGAAGACGCCGCCGATGGACTCGTTGGCCTTGCGCTGCACGTTGATGTGCTGGACCATCGCGCGGCTCGTCTCGGGGTCCAGGCAGCGCACCGGGTCGTCGTCGACGCCCGCGAAGTCCTCCACCGCGAGCGTCCGGCCCGGGTCCGGCGCGTGGACGCTGCCGATCTGCACGACGTGCGAGCGGATCTCGACGCCGAGCGCCCGCAGGAACGCCCGCGCGATCGCTCCGCCCGCCACGCGGGCGGCGGTCTCGCGGGCGCTGGCGCGCTCCAGGACGTTGCGCACGTCGCTCAGCCGGTATTTCC
>JAXDHC010000351.1:0-10824 GCA_034664705.1 Solirubrobacteraceae bacterium | reverse complement strand
ATCCGCCGGCGTCGACCCAGGCGATCGTGCCGCCGCCGGCGCCGATGGCGACGAGGTCGATGGCCGGGAAGAGGATCGGGATGTTCCAGTCGACGCGCCACTCCGAGGCGAGCGACGGCTTGCCGCGATCGACCAGCGAGAGGTCGGCGCTCGTGCCGCCCATGTCGAAGGTGATGACGCTGTCGAAGCCCGCCGAGCGGCCGACGATCATGCCGCCGACCACGCCGCCGGCGGGGCCGGAGTGGCAGATGCGCGCCGGGACGCTCGCGGCCGAGCGCGCGGTCATGACGCCGCCGCCGGAGTGCGTGACGAGGACGCCGCCGGTGTAGCCCCAGTCGCGCAGGCGCTCGGTCAGCGTGCGCAGGTAGCGCTCGATGACCGGCATGAGGTAGGCGTTGGCGACGGTCGTCGAGGTGCGCTCGAACTCGCGGACCTCGGGCAGCGTCTCCGCCGAGGTTCAGACGCGCACCTCGTCGCCCATCTCCTCGAGCACGATCGCCTTCGTGCGGGTCTCGTGGTCGGCGTTCATGAACGAGTTCAGGAACGCGATGGCGACGGACTCGATGCCGCGCTTCTTGAACTTGCGCGTGGCGTCGCGGACGTCGTCCTCGTTCAGCTCGCGCAGGACGGTGCCCTCGTAGTCGATGCGCTCGCCGACGGTGAGGACGTTGCGGCGCGGGACGAGCGGCGGCGACGGGTCCCAGTTGGAGTTGAAGAGGTCGGGCCGGTTGGCGCGGCCGGCGGCGAGGACGTCGCGCATGCCGGCGGTCGTGATCAGGCCGGTCTTCGCGCCGCGGCGCTCGATGATCGCGTTCGTGGCGATCGTCGAGCCGTGCTTGAACACCGTGATCTCGTCGGGCCCGATGCCGGCCTTCTCGAGCGCGTTCATCACCCCGTCGATGAAGCCCGGCGGCGTCGACGGCGTCTTCACGCTGACGACCTCGCGGGTTGCCTCGTCATAGGCCACGAGATCGGTGAAGGTGCCACCGATGTCGACTGCCACCCTGAGCCTTCTCACTCTGCATGCCTCCTTCGGAAAGGGCGCGCCAGCACACCTCCGGCCCTGGCGACACGGCAGTATGGGAAGCCCCTCGAGGCGCTGTCATCGGGAAGATGCCCAATGACCGAAGCGGGTTTTCCCTCACACTGTCCGGCTAGCATCGGCCGCCCGCCGAACGGCGCGCCGCGGCGTTTCCGCGGGCGCCCGCGGTCCGACGCCGAGAGGGAGGACGATGCAGGTCGTCGACGTTCACACCCACTTCATCCCGATGGAGTTCGTCGATCTGCTGCGCGGTGGCGAGGGGCCGCCGGGCGTCGAGGTGACCGACCGCGCGGGCCAGGATCCGCTCGTCGTGCACGACAACGGGCTCGCCTATCCGGTCCTCCCGCTGTTCCACGATCTCGGGGCGCGCCTGGAGCAGATGGACCGCGACGGCATCGACGTGTCGCTCGTCTCGATCGTCCCGAGCCTGTTCCTCTACTGGACCGACCCGGTCGAGACCGAGCGGGTCAGCCGGATCATCAACGACGCCGGCGCGGCGCTCGCCGCGGGCTCGGGCGGCCGGCTCCACGCGCTGGCCACCGTGCCGATGAACGACCCGATCGCGGCGGCGGCGGAGCTGCGCCGCGCCCGCGAGGAGCTGGGCATGACGGGCGTCGAGATCGGGACGAGCGTCGGCGACGTCACGCTCGACGACCCCTCGCTCGAGCCGTTCTTCGCGGCCGCGGAGGCGCTCGGCATGCCCGTGATGCTGCATCCGTACATGTCGATGATCTCGCCGCCCGGCCCGGCGGTGCAGGGCTTTCACCTCGCCAACGTGGTCGGCAACCCGCTGGAGACGTTCATCGCGGCCTCGCGGCTCATCGTCGGCGGCGTCCTCGATCGCCATCCCGCGCTGCGCGTGCTGCTGGTCCACGCCGGCGGCGCGTTCCCCTATCAGCTCGGCCGCCTCCAGCACGCCTACGAGGCGCGCGCCGAGACGCGCGAGGTCGCCCGGCGCGATCCAACGTCGTACCTCGGCAGCTTCCTCTTCGACACGGTGATCTTCGACCGCCAGGCCCTGCGCTTCCTCATCGAGCGCGTCGGCGCCGAGCGCGTGCTCTTCGGCACCGACATCCCGTTCGACATGGCCGACGTGTCCGGCCGCGACCTCGCCACGGACCTCGATGCGCAGACCGCCGAGGCGGTGCTGGCGGGCAACGCGCTGCAGGTCTTCGGGCTCGCCGGCGTGTCGGCCGCCTGACCGGCGCGCCCGTCGCCACGGGGCGGCGTAGGGCGCGGGAGGCGCGGGTACGCACCTCCGGCATGAGCGCTCTGCGACGCCCACGCCGGCTCCGCCCTCGCGCCCGCCACCGCGGGGGCCGCAGCGGCCTGGCCCGGCGCCTGAGCAGCCCGCGCCGCCACCGCTCGACGTACGTGCTGGCCGCCGGTGCCGTCGCGGCGAGCGCCGCGGTCATCGGGCTCGAGGTCGCCCGGATCTGGCACCGCGCGCCGTCGCCGCCAGGCGACGTCGACCCGGCGACCGCCGCCCGCGCGGCCGCGGGGGACGCGGTGGCCGTCATCCGCGAGGGCTACCGCGAGACGTCGACGCGGGAGAACGCCGTCCTGAACATGCTCGTCGCGTTCCTCGTGACGTTCGCCGGGGCGCGGACGGCCACCTACCTCATCCGCTCGGGGCGCCGCTTCGGGCCGGTCGGCAACGTCGTCGTCGGCCGGCGCCACATCCACCACTTCGTGCCGGGCATCGCACTCGCGCTCGTCGCCGGCACCGCGTCGATCGCCGTCCGCCGCGAGGAGCTCGACAAGTGGCTGGCGATCCCGTTCGGCAGCGGAGCCGCCCTCATCCTCGACGAGTCGGCGCTGCTCCTGGAGCTCGAGGACGTCTACTGGTCCGAGGAGGGCGTCCTGAGCCTGCAGATCGCCTTCGCCGGCGCCGCGCTCCTGTCGGTCGCGGCGCTCCTGGGCCATCTCCTGCACCGCGGCGAGCCGGCGGTGGCGCAGCGCCACGCCGCGACGGGCGCCCGACCGCCGTCCGCCTAGCCGCCGAGGAGGTGCGCCTCAGCCACCGGTTGCGGAACGCCCCACGCGGGTCGAGGCGATCGGCGAGCGCGCGAAGTCCGGCAGGCGCTCGCAGAGCGGCGCGACGGCGGCGGCGCCGGCCAGGAAGAGCTTGCCCTGGGTGGGCGCGCCTGCATCGGCGCGAGCGCGGCCTCGACGCGGGCGAGGGCGTCGACGACCGCCTCCGGATCGGGCGCCCACGTGAAGTGGATGCCGATGGTCTCGCGCCCGTACTGGGGGCTCATCCAGAGGCGATCGGCGGGGGCCGTGCGGATCTCCGTGACCTGGAGGATGGGAGCGACCGTGCCGGCCAGCGCGCGCACCGCCTCGATCGCCTCGACGGCGAACGGCCGCCGCACGAGGTACTCGGACTGCAGCTCCTCGCCGCTGCTCGGCGTGAGGCCCATGCGGAAGTGCGGCAGGCGGTCGGACCAGCGGCCTGGGCGGCCGAGCTGTGGCGTGCAGTTGACGGGGTCGATCCCGCTGATGGGGTGGTGGTCGACGGTGCGCGTCTTGACCCACACCTGCCCCGCCTCGCCGCCCCAGCGGTGAACACGCTGACGCTGTCGCCGCCTGCCGTGATCGCGTCGAGGTCGCCGAGCAGCGCGTCCCGGCTCAGCCCCTCGAACACGCGCCGGCGCACGTCGTAGGCCGGCTCGACGTCGAGGGTGATGAAGACGGGAGGCGCGGTAGACGTGAATTGCCCGCCCAGTTGGTCTCGTGCACGGGCGCACCGGGGCCGTCGGTCATACGCACACGCGCCCTCGACAGCCAGCACGGCGGGCGCGGCCGCGTCAGGCGGCGAGCATGCGCCGGCGCCGTCCGATGAACTCGGCGCCGTCGGTGGGGCGGCCGTAGTGGAAGCCCTGCGCGTAGGTGAAGCCCATCGTCGCGAGCTCGGCGGCCTGCTCGGCCGACTCGACGCCCTCCGCGATCGTGGCGAGGTTCAGCGCGCGCGCCAGCGACGCCGCGGCCTCGACGATCCCGCGGTCGCGCGGGCCGGTCATCGCCTGGACGAACGAGCGGTCGAGCTTGAGCAGGCAGATCGGCAGCGAGCGCGCGAGCTGGCCGAGCGACGAGTGCCCCACGCCGAAGTCGTCGATGGCGAGCAGGACGCCGAGCGCCGACAGGCGGTCGAGCGTGCGCTGCGCCCCCGCGGGGTCGGGCATCATCGCCGACTCGGTGATCTCGAGGCACAGCCGCCCCGGGCTGCGATCCCAGGTCCCCAGGACATCCGCGACCGCG
Organism: Solirubrobacteraceae bacterium; assembly: GCA_034664705.1. Classification (GTDB taxonomy): domain Bacteria; phylum Actinomycetota; class Thermoleophilia; order Solirubrobacterales; family Solirubrobacteraceae; genus JAOPZW01. Next base: position 6,521 of record JAXDHC010000351.1, on the reverse strand, counting down.
TCCGGGAGGCGGGGGTCGGCGAGCTGGCGGGCCGAGACGTTGACGGACAGCACGAAGTGGCTGTCGACGAGGCCACGGCGGGACCACTCGGCGACCTCGGCCACCGCGGTGCGGAGCACCCACCCGTCGATCGCGCCGATGAGGCCGGTCTCCTCGGCGAGCGGGATGAACTCGGCCGGCGGGACGAGCTCGCCGGTCTCCGGGCGGCGCCAGCGGACGAGGGCCTCGGCGCCGCGCATCTGGCCGCCGGGCAGCGCGACGATCGGCTGGTAGAAGACGACGAACTGCTCCTCCTCGATCGCGCGGCGCAGCGCCGCCTCGGCGTCGAGGCGCGCGAGCGCCTGGTGGTGAAGCGCGCTGTCGAAGATCTCGACGCGGTCGCGGCCGAGCTCCTTGGCGCGGTACATCGCCACGTCGGCCTCGCGCACGAGGTCGCCGGCGCTCCGGAGCTCGTCGCTCGGGCGATGCACCGCCACGCCGATCGAGAACGTCACCGGCACCTGGCGCCCGCCGACGGACACCGGGCCTTCGAGCGCGCTCGCGGCGGCATGGGCGACGCGCAGCGCGTCGCCCGCCTCGAGGTCGGCGCACAGGACGACGAACTCGTCGCCGCCGAAGCGGCTCACGCTGTCGCTCTCGCGCACCCCGCGGCGCAGGCGGTCGGCGACCTCGCGCAGGACGGCGTCGCCGGCGGCGTGGCCGAGCGAGTCGTTGACGCGCTTGAAGTTGTCGACGTCGATGAACAGAACGGCCACCGCCCGGTCCCGGCGTCGCGCCCCGAAGATCGCCTGCCCGGCGCGGTCCTCGAAGAGCGTGCGGTTGGGCAGCGACGTGAGCGAGTCGTGCAGGCGTGCCTCGGCGAGCTTCTGCGCCGCCTTCTCGCGCTCGGTGGCGGCGGTGAGGCGGCGCGCGCTGCGCGCCGCGGCGACGCCGAGGGCCAGGAGCGCGACGACCGCGGCGCTGAACGCGACGAAGAGCTGCCACGCCGCGCGGCTCGGGCCGCCGTCGACGGACGCGTAGAGCCCGGCGGTCGGCACCGTCAGCACGACGCGCCAGCGCGACGCCGGCACGGTCGCCGACACGTACGTCCGGTCGCCGTACTGACCCCGGGGCGCGCGCGCCAGCGCGGCGGAGAGCGCGCGGTCGGGCGTGGCGGGCCCCTCGCCCCCGCCGGTCATCGCGCTCAGGGTCCGGCCCCGTCCGTCGAGCAGGTAGTGCTGCGCGCCGCGCAGGGCCGACGCGCTCGCGAAGAAGCCGTGCGTGAAGTTGCGCACGATCTCCACGGGCCCCGACCCGGCGAGCACGCGCCGTCCGGAGGGGACCTCGAACGGGACGGCGATCCCGACCATCCAGCGCCCCGCCGGACCCCGGAAGGCATCCGAGAGCGCCGTCCTGCCGCCGAGCGCGACCCGCAGGTGGCGGTTGTGGGCCAGGACCGAGCGATCGCGCCCGAGCTCGGGCGGCGACGCGGCGAGGACCCGGCCGCGGGCGTCGAGCACCATGATCGGGCCCGAGGCGGCGGCGCGCTTGCGGACCGCGGCGGGGAGCGAGGGCGTCGGGCCGCCGAACGCCTGTCGGGCGTTCTCGGCGGTGTTCGTCGCCAGGAAGGCGCTGCCGATCAGCTTGGCCGTGAGCGCGGCGCGGCGGTCGAAGCTGTCACGCAGCGTCCGGCGGCCGTGGTCCTGCGTGTTCAAGAGGTTCCACGCCAGGCCGCCGATCAGCGCGGCGGCGACGGTGAGCCCGAGCACGACGACGCCTCTTCTGATTCCCACCATCGCCCGTTCCATCGGACGCTGCGGCCATCAGCGACATCGGCCGTTCGGGGGATCTGCGGCGCTCGGCGGTCGCCGAGCCGGCGCGGCGGACGCTCAGAACTCGCCGGCGTCCACGATCTGCCGCGCCGCGGCGATGGCCGCCGCGTGCGCGCGGTTGCGGGCGCCGAGCTTGCGGACGATCGTCGCGACCTGGCGCTCGACCGTCTTCGTGGCGAGGAACAGCGTCTTGCCGATCTCGGTGTTCGTCTGGCCCGCGGCGACGAGCGCGAGGATCGACCGCTCGCGCGCGCTGAGCGCGGTGCCGCCGGACGTCACCGGCGGCTCGGAGGAGACGACGCTCGCGCCGCTGGCCACCGCGCGCACCGCGTCGACGAGCTCGGCGCCGTCGGCGAGCTTGTGCAGCATGCCCGACGCCCCGGCCTCCTCCAGCGCGGCGCGGCGCCCGCTGCAGCGCTCGGACATCACCAGGATCCCGGCGTCCGGCAGCTCGGCCCGCAGGTCGGCGACGAGCTGCTCGGTGTCGCCGTCGGCCAGGCGCGCGTCCATCAGCACGACGTCGGGGCGCAGGCGCCGGATCTGGCCGCGGGCCTGCTCGGCGGTCGCCGCGTCGCCGATGACGCGCATGTCCGCGGTGGCGGCGACGAGGGCGACGAAGCCGGCCCGCATCACGTGGTTGGGCTCGGCGACGAAGACGCGCAGGCTCGTGGCCGACGCGCCGCGCGGCTCGAACGGCTCCTCGGCGCCGTGGGGGTGCTCCGACGCGTCCTGCGCCCCGAGCAGCTCGAAGCGCACGATCGTGCCCTCGCCTGGCGCGCTCTGGACCTCGAGGCGGCCGCCGAACGCCTGCGCGCGCTCGGCCATGAACTCCAGCCCGAGGCCCTGACGGCCGGCCTCGGCGGGATCGAAGCCGCCGCCGTCGTCCTGGACGGTCAGCACGAGGTCGCGGTCGGACTGCAGGCGCACGTCGACGTGCTCGGCGCCGGCGTGCAGGCGCGCGTTCGTGAGCGCCTCCTGGAAGATCCGGTAGACGCCGCGCCGGACCGCGCCCGACAGCGCGGCGGTGTCGCCGTCGACCTCCAGCGCGACCGCGGGGTCGTCCACGCCGAGCTGGCCGAGCGTCACGCGCACCGCGTCCTCGAGGCTGTGGCTGTCGAGCCCCCGCGGCACGACGTCGACGACCGCGCGTCGCACCTCGACGAGCGTCTGCTGCGCGAGCTCGGCGACCTGCGCGGCCCGCACGGCGGCGCCGGGATCGGTCGGGCCGAGGCGGTCGCGCAGCTCCTCGCCGAGGCGCTCGATCGTCGGCACGGTCTGCGCGATCGCGTGGTAGAGGTCGCGCGCCAGGCGCGTGCGCTCCTGCTCGGTCGCCTCGTGGCGGATGAGGGTCCGCATACGATCCTGGACGTGCAGGTTGCCGACGAAGGCGGCGACCTGGTCGGCGATCTGCTGCGCGATCGGCACGTCCTGGTCGCTGTAGAAGCCGGCCGTGCGGCTGACGAAGTTCAGCACGCCGATCGGGCGTCCCTGGAGGCGCAGCGGGACGCTCAGGAGGCCGTGGAAGCCGGCGCGCGCGATGACCCGGTCCTCGCGGCCGACGATGCGCGGGTCGCTCCCGAGGTCGGGGGAGACGAGGGCGCGGTTGCTGATGACGACGTGGCGCAGGCCGACGTCCTGGAAGGGGATGACGACGCCCTCGCCGGGGATGATCGGCGACGTCGCGACGCCGAAGCGCTCGAAGGCGCGGCCCTCGCAGGTGAGCAGGTACGCGCTCAGGCGGTCGTGGTCGAGCTGGCGCTTGGCCTCGGACGCGAACGCCGCCATCAGCCAGCCGGCGTCGCTGGCGCCCTCGACCGAGAGCGGCGACAGCATCACGTCGCCCGTGCCCTGGCCGGCCAGGAGGCTGACGCGTCCCGCGATGAGCGGGGCGGCGTGCCCGATGAACTCGCGGTCGGCGCCGGGCTCGTCGACCTCGACGACGCCGAGGCTCATGCCGCCGGCGTGCAGGCCGACCAGCGTGCCGCCGCCCGGGCTCTCGGCCGGCTCGCCGAGCTCGGCGGCGCGGTGCAGGGTGCGCGCCGGCGAGGTCGTGAACTCGCGGCGCGCCGGGTGGCGGGCGAGCTCGTCGAAGCCCTCGGACGTGATCGCCCAGAGGCGGACCGCCGGCGGGTCGCTCGGCGGCGTGACGATCGCCTCGCCGAGGCCGCGGCTGATGGCGGCGGCGAGCGCCTTCCAGTCGGAAGCCTGCGCGACGTCGCGCGCGAGGCGCACGAGGGCGAGGTAGCGTCGCTCGAGGAGCTCGTCGCCACCGGGCGGTGCGGCGAGCTGCACGGGCGCCGGGGGCTGGGGGGAAGGCGCGACGAGCTGCACAGCCGGGCCATTGTCCTACGAATGATGTTCAGAGCGCAAGTGCCACCGCGGGTGATCCCGCACCGTGCGGCCGGGTTTTCCCGATTGCCCCCGTGCGAGAGCTCGGGAAATACTGCCTGCGCAGGACGCCTGCGCATGCCCGCAGGCGACCGTCGATCCAGTGGAGGTCCGTCGATGAAGGTCGTTCACGAGCATGTCATGGCGCCCAAGTCGGGGCACGCGGTGACGGTCCACAAGGGCCAGCACCTGCGCATCACCGACATCGAGGGGCGGCAGGTCGTCGACATGGCCCTGTTCAACGCCGACAACCACCGCGAGAAGCTCTCGACCTCGAACTCGCGCACCCGCTACGTGCCGCGCGAGGGCGAGCCCTACGTGCCGCGCGACAAGCTCCTGCCCGGCGACAACCTCATGTCGACGCTCTGCCGGCCCATGATGACCATCGTCGAGGACACGCCCGAGCCGAAGGGCATCCACGACACGCACAACCGCATGTGCAACCGCTTTCTCTTCGAGTCCCACGGCGTGGACTCGCGCGACGGCTGCCACGAGATCATCAGCAAGGCCGTCGCCGAGTACGGCATCGAGCCCGAGGACATCCCGGACACGATGGACCTCTTCATGAACTACCACCACGACTGCGAGCGCGGGCGGTGGGTCATCGACACGCCGGTCAGCAAGGCCGGCGACTACGTCGAGTTCCGCGCCGAGATGGACCTGCTCGTCGGCCTCTCGAACTGCCCCGAGGACGTCCTCACGCAGTGCAACGACAAGAACTGCACGCCGATGAAGGTGGAGGTGCTGGCGGACTGAGCCCGGTGGTGGGCGGCGGTTGCGCCGCTGGCGCCGGCGGAGCGCCACGGGGTCGTGGCGCTCCGCGCAGGTGCGTCCCGCCGGGCCGCGACGCGGTTCGTCCGGCATCGAGGGGGAGGTGGCCGCACGCGTCGTGGGGCGGGCGCGTGAGCGGTGCGGGCATCGTCGCGTGAAGGGTTGTCGTCTGTGGGGCGACGAACCCTTCACTCGTCGTCGACGTGGGGGTGCTCGACGAGATCGATCGCCTATACGGACAGAACTCGTCGAGCACCCCGCGGCCGCCGTCCCGAGCTCCCCTCGACGCCATCCGACCCCGCCGCGCGACCCCCCGACCGCCCCCGAGCCCGGAGGGAAAACCCCTCCGCCGAGCGGGACTGCCCCGATGACATCGCACGCCCCCTTGGCGATACTCGGCGCGCGCCGTCGCCGGCGGCGCGAGCGCATGGGAGGCGCGGGCCGCGGTGGACGAGACGACGCAGTTCGACAACTACCAGGAGCACCTGCGCACGCGCGAGTGGAGCTGGGACGACGTCGGCCTCTTCTACGAGGGCCACGGCGTGCCGCAGAGCATCGTGCCGCTGCACGAGCTCGACCACCGCGACGTCTACCAGCGCACGTACGGGCGCCCGATCGGCGCGAACGGGATCGGGCGGCTTCGCGAGGTGGCGCTGACCGCGATCACCGCGGCCGAGGACCGGATCTACGCCGACGACCTGCCCTACGCGGCCGCGCCGGAGCTGCTCGAGGCGCACGGCGTCGGGCCACGGGGGCTGGGACGGCTCGCCGGGATCGACCGATGCCGCGCCGAGCAGGAGCGATACGCCGCGGTCCTCGAGGCCGAGGGCGTCACCGTCCACTGGATCGACTGGGGCGAGGACCCCGTGGCCGCCTACGGCCCGATGCACGCGATGTGGGCGGCGGGCGAGCTGCTCGTCGTCGAGGGCGGCGCGATCGTCCCCAAGCGCGGGCGCGACCCGTTCTCGATCGGCCGCGGCGAGTGGCTGTCGCGGTGGGCGTTCTGGCACCTGAACATCCCCACGCTCCTGACGGTGGCGGGCACCGGCGTCGCCGAGGCGGGCACGCTGGTCTGGCTCGGCGAGGACGTCTTCGTCGCCGGTGACTCGATCGCCTACGACCCCGACGGGATGGCCCAGGTGCTCGCGGTCGTCGAGCGCTCGATCCGCGTCCCGGAGCTGCACGTCGTGGAGATCCACGGGCAGGGCGAGCGCTACTTCGACGCGGAGACCGGGCAGGCGGCGCACGTCGACAACCTCATCGCCCCGCTCGACGTCGACAAGGTCCTCTGCTACACGCCGGGCGTCGACACGATGGCGCTGTTGTGGCTGCGCGAGCACGGCTATGAGATCGTGCCCGCCGACTTCGACGACCACGTGCGCCACAAGGCGTGCAACCTCACGATCCTCGAGCCCGGACGCGTCGTCATGCCGGCCGGCGCCGACGCCACGATCGCCCGGGTCCGCGAGGCGGGCGTCGAGGTGATCGAGGTCCCCTACGGCGGCTTCCACGCCGCGGGCGGCGGCCTCCACACGGCGACGCTCCAGATCC
>JAXDHC010000350.1:0-6796 GCA_034664705.1 Solirubrobacteraceae bacterium | reverse complement strand
CACGCGCAGCACGACCGCCGGCGCGCGGGCGAGCAGCATGCTCAGGCCGGAGCGCGGGTCACGCGGCGAGGCGCGCTGCTCGCGCAGGGCGAGCGCCGACCACGTGGCCCCGGCGTCGAGCTCGCCGGCGATCTCGACCGCGAGCTCGCGCGGGATCCAGCCGACCTGCGCCGTGCCGTCGCCGTGGTGGACGGCGACCGCGTTGCGGTCGTGCTCGTTGTCGCGGTCGCGGCGCAGCAGGAGCGGGCGGCCGGGGGAGACGGCGTCGGCGGCGAGCGCGTCGGCGTTGAAGCGCGCGCCGGCGACGCTCGCGACGCGCAGCCCGCGCTCCGCCAGCTCGGGGGCGTCGCGGGCGAGGTAGCGGCCCGACGCCGCGTCGACGACCTGATAGCCGGCGAGCCAGAGGGTGGCGCCGTCGTCGGGGTACCAGTAGCGCTCGTCGTAGACGACGTGGACGCGCGCCGGCAGAGGGGTCACCGGGGAGAGCCTACGCCGGTGTGTAGCGCTGGCAGATGCTCGGCTCGCCGCTGCGGTAGCCGAGCAGCCAGGCCTCCTGGCGCTCCTGCGGCGTGCCGTGGTGCTGGGCGTTGTTGTAGTCGAAGTCCCCGGCCGCGGCGGCGGTGCTCATCGCCTCCTCGACGTCGCCCGGCTGGATCTTGCCCTCGCGGTAGACGGAGTTGCTCCACAGGCCGGCCATGCAGTCGGCCTGCAGCTCGAACGGCTTGGCGCCGGTGCGCGGGCTGCTCGAGTAGAGGCCGAGCTCGGCCTGCACGTTGTGGGCGTACTCGTGGGCGACGACGTAGGCGACGCCGAAGTCGCCGACCGCGTGGCCGTAGCCGGCACGCTCGCCGGGGAAGCCGCGCGACACGCCGCGCCAGAGGTCCGCGGCGAGCTCCTGCGCGACGTAGATCGTGTCGTCGGACGGGCAGTAGAACGCGGCGCTCTCGTCGGCGGCGACGCCGCACCCGGTGGACACGATCCGCCCGGGCGGGACCCAGAGGTAGCCGACGCGCGGCTCGGCGACGCCCGACGCGGCCAGCGTGCGCGTCCAGTAGGAGTCGACGCTCTGCAGGACGTCGGTGAGGAAGCCCTCGATCTGCGTGGTCTCGGTGCGCCCCGCGGTCTGCGGCGGCTCGTCGCCGGCCGACGCCTGGGGGACCGACCGGCGGATCCGATCCAGCGCCTCCCGGACCCGCTCGGCGAGCCGCTCCCGCGCCGCCTGCGCCCGCTCCCGGGCCTGGTCGCGGGCGTCCTCCGCGCGCTTCTCGAAGTCGGCGACGATCCGGTCGGTGTCGTCGCGCCCACAGCCCGACAGCCCGGTCAGGGCCAGCAGGAGGACGACGACGGCGACGGCGCGCATGCCCGCCCGCTACCCGGCGAGTCCGTCGCGCACGCGCCGCGCGGCGCGGACTGCCCCGGTGACGGACTCGCTGGGGAATACGCCGCCAGGCCGCCGCGCGCGCCCGTAGATCTCGGTGCGGCCGACGGCGTATTCACCCGTCAATCCGGGGTTCGCGCCGGCGCCGGCGTTGGCCGGCGGCGCTGGACGTAGTCGGCAAACTCGCGCTCGAACCGGTCCCAGTCGACGTCGTCGCCTCCCGACGGCGGGTCGCCGCCGGGCGGGCCGCCGTCGTCGGGACCGCGGCCCCCGCCGCCTCCGCCCCCGCCGCCGGTGTCGTCGTCGGGGTTGTCGCGGGGCTGGGCGGCGGGTGCGCGGCTGAGCCACACCATCCACAGCACGAAGCCCACCCAGCCGGTGAGCACCAGCGCGATCACGCTCGGCAGCGACGGCGCGGCGGTGGCCGCCGCGTGGAAGCCGAGCTGGATGGCGGCGGCGACGGCGGCGATGGTCGCGAAGCGGATGGGACCGTGCGGAGGCGCGCCCAGGACGGCCCGGCGCCCCACCCAGGCGACGAGCACGGCGAGCCCGCTCACCAGGCCCACGTCGAACATGACCCGACGATACTCCCGCCGGGAAGCGGCCACGCCGGGGCGGGTCAGCGCGCGCACGGACCGGTGCGGCTGCCCGCACCGGGCGCGAGCGCACAGCCGCACTCCGGGACGCGGGGCAGCCCGCTGGGCCGCCGCGGACGGCGATGGCAGATTGCCCCCATGACCAGCTCCCAGCTCTCATCCGCCCACGCCGGCCGCGTCGGCCACGCCGCCTGGGACATCACGATCCGCCCGGCGCGCCCATCCGACGAGTGGCGCCTCGTCCGCCTCGCCGCGCTCGACAGCGCCCGGCCGCTTCGCGGCGAGCGCGTCGTCGCCGAGTCCGACGGGCGCCTCATCGCCGCCGTGTCGGTGACCGACGGCCGCGCCGTCGCCGACCCGTTCCAGGCCTCCGCGGGCATCGTCGACCTCCTGCGGGTCCGCATCGCCCAGGGCGCCGGTGCGCCGCCGCGCCGCCGCCGCCAGTGGCCGAAGCTGCCGAGCCTGGCGCCGCGCCGTCCGGCCATCGTCTGACCCCGAGCATCGCCGGCCGTCCACCGGCACCCGAGAGTCCGTCCCCCAGGGCGCTGTGACCTGTCGCCGCGCCCGTGGACGGACTCTTGAGCGAATGCGTCGCCGACACGGGGCGTCGGCGCCCTCCGCGTGGCGGGCCGGCGATGCATTTGCCACGATCCGCGCCATGGACCAGGCCACGGGGCCGACCGACCTCTACCTGGTCGACGAGCTCCTCACCGACGACGAGCGCGAGATCCGCGACCGCCTGCGGGCGTTCTGCGACCGCGAGGTCGTGCCGATCATCAACGACTACTGGGAGCGCGCCGAGTTCCCGTTCGAGCTCGTGCCGAAGATCGCCGAGCTGCGCCTCGCCGGCGGCACGATCGAGGGCTACGACTGCCCGGGCATGAGCGCCGTCGCCGCCGGCATCGTCAGCATGGAGTGGGCGCGCGGCGACGGGAGCGTGGCGACCTTCTTCGGCGTGCACTCGAACCTCGCGATGCAGTCGATCGCGGCGCTCGGCTCCGAGGAGCAGCGCGAGCGCTGGCTTCCGGCGATGGCGCGCCTCGAGGCCGTGGGCGCGTTCGCGCTCACCGAGCCCGAGCACGGCTCCGACGCCGTGATGCTCGAGACGACGGCACGGCGCAACGGCGACGAGTGGGTGCTCGACGGCCGCAAGCGCTGGATCGGCAACGCGTCGTTCGCCGACGTCGTCATCGTCTGGGCCCGCGGCGAGGACGGCAAGGTGGGCGGCTACCTCGTCGAGAGGGGCACGCCCGGGTTCACGGCCACCGTCATGACCGGCAAGACGGCGCTGCGGGCGGTCTGGCAGGCCGACATCGCGCTCGAGGGCGTGCGCGTGCCCGACGCCAACCGGCTGCCGGGGTGCCGGAGCTTCGCCGACGTCGCCACCGTGCTCACGCAGACGCGCTACACGGTCGCGTGGCGCGCGCTCGGGGTCGCGCTCGGCGCGTACGAGGTCGCGCTGCAGTACGCCAAGGATCGCAGCCAGTTCGGCCGGCCGATCGCCGCCTACCAGCTCGTCCAGGACAAGCTGAGCCGGATGGCCGCCGAGATCACCGCGATGCAGCTGCTGTGCCTGCGCCTCAGCCGGCTGTCCCAGGACCGGCGGCTCACCGCGGCGATGGCATCGCTGGCGAAGATGAACCACGCCGCCAAGGCCCGCCAGGTCGTCGCCGACGCGCGCGACATCATGGGCGGCAACGGCATCCTGCTCGAGAACCACGTCGCCCGCCACCACGCCGACATCGAGGCCGTCTTCACCTTCGAGGGGACCGACAGCATCCAGTCGCTGATCGTCGGACGCGAGCTGACCGGCCTCTCCGCCATCGCCCCGCGCGACGACGGCCGTCCCTAGCGCCGGGCGCACGGCCCGCGCCCGGGCGCGCACGCGCCAGCTTGATGTTGGGTTCCGACACCGGCGCGTCCGTGGGTCGGGCCGAGGGTACCGCCGCCACACTCGCAATCGACAAGAGGAGGGACGATGGCCGGAACGACCCAGGCCGGTCCCGGCACCGCGACGGACGGTGACGGCGGCGTCAAGGAACAGGCGCAGGAGAAGATGCAGGACGTCCGCGAGCAGGCGGGCGAGCAGGCACGGCAGGCCGCGGGGCAGGCGCGCGACCGCGTCCGCGAACAGCTCGATCAGCGCTCGACGCAGGCGGGAGAGCGCGTGTCCGAGCAGGCCGGCGACCTGCGCAGCGTGGCCGACCAGCTGCGCGAGCACGGCAAGGCGGGGCCGGCGCGGATCGCCGAGCAGGCGGCCGAGCGGACCGAGCGGGTCGGCTCCTGGCTGACCGAGTCCGACGCGGACCGGATCCTGTCGGACGTCGAGGACTTCGCCCGGCGCAGCCCGATGGCGGTCGCCGCCGGCGGGCTGCTCGTCGGCTTCGTCGCCTCGCGGCTGTTGAAGGCGTCGAGCAGCCAGCGCTACGAGCAGCGCATGTCGGGCGGCCGGCAGCTGTCCGCGTCGAGCGCGCCGCCCGTCGACCAGCCGCTCAGCACCGACGCCCCGGCCGCGGCCCGGTTCGCCTCCCCGGCGGACGCGCCACCGCCGGCGGTGCCGGTCACGCCACCCAGGGCAGAGCCGTGAGCGAGCAGCCGGGCGGCGGCGCGTACGGCGCCGGGCCCGCCGACGGCGACCTGCGCGAGCGCCCGATCGGCGAGCTCTTCAGCAAGCTCTCGGCCGAGACCTCCACCCTGATCCGTCAGGAGATGGCGCTCGCGCGCGCGGAGCTGACCGAGAAGGGCAAGGAGGCCGGCAAGGGCGCGGGCCTCTTCGGCGGCGCCGGAGCGCTGGGCCTGCTCGGCGCCGGGGCGATCACCGCCGCGATCATCCTGCTGCTCGACCTCGCCATCGCGTCGTGGCTGGCCGCCCTCATCGTCGGCCTCGTCTACGTCGCCATCGCAGCGTTCCTCGGCCTCCAGGGCCGTGACCGCATCCAGGCGGCCACGCCGCCAGTCCCCGAAGAGACCGTCGACACCGTGAAGGAGGACGTGGAATGGGCGAAGACCCGAGCGCGATCCGCTCAGAGATAGAGGACACCCGCGAGCGCATGGGCGACACCGTCGACGCGCTCGCCTACAAGGCCGACGTCAAGACCCGAGCCAAGGAATCGGTGAGCGACAAGGTGGACACCCTCAAGTCCAAGGTGACGGGCGCGAAGGACTCCGTCGCCGGAGCGAAGGACTCCGTCGCCGGCGCCACGCCCGGCACCGGGGACATCAAGCAGGGCGTCCGGCGCGGCGCCGGCGTCGCGCAGCAGAACCCGCTCGGCCTCGCGGTCGGGGCGGCCGCGATCGGCTTCGTCGCCGGGATGCTCATCCCCTCGACGCGCGTCGAGGACGAGAAGATCGGGCCAGTCGCCGATCAGGTCAAGGAACGCGCCGCCGAGACCGGCCAGCAGGCGCTCGAGCGCGGCAAGCAGGTCGCGCAGGACGTCGCCCAGCAGGCGACGGAGACCGCCAAGGAGAGCGGACGCGAGCAGGCGCAGGAGGTCCGCTCCGACGTCGCCGACGCGGCGCGGACGACCCGCCAGGAGGTCAGCTCGTCCTGAGCCGTCGTGCCCCGGCGCGCGGGCGTCTCGCCCGCGCGCCGCGGCCGTCGGTGGCGTGACCGGCCGCCGTGACGGGAAGGACACCGCCATGGAACGTCCCGATCGCGAAGACATGGCGCCCGGTGACGAGGCGCCGCCCGAGCAGCCGCCGACGGGCGCGAACGCGTGTCCCGACTGCGACGGCACCGGTCGCCGCGGCGACGGCGAGTGCCCCACCTGCGGGGGCCGCGGCGATGTGATGGAGGCCGTGGGCGGCGGCTGAGCCGGCCGGCGGGAACCGCCGGCGCCGGTCCCCGGCCCCCTGCCCCGCGCAGGTGGCGCGCGAGGCGCCTTGTGCGCCCGCGCGCGCGTGGCACACTACGGGCAGGATGCTGAAGCTCAACCGGGCAGCGACGATGCGGACCTCCGATGCCGAGCGCCAGCGGGTGGCCGACTTCCTGCGGGACGCGTGCGCGGAGGGACGGCTGTCCGCCGACGAGCTCGACGAGCGCCTCGACGCGCTCTTCGCCGGGCACACCGTCGCGGACCTCGATGCGCTCGTGTGGGACCTTCCGGGCGGTCAGGCGGTGCTGCCGGGCATGTGGCCCGCCGCGCGGATGCCGGCACAGCCGCCGGCGCCGCGGCCGAACCTCGCCGTGCGCGCCGGCGTCATGCTCATCGCGTTCGCCGTCCTCGCGGTGGTCTTCCACTCGCTGCCCGGGTTCGTGACGATCGCGATCGTCGGCGTCCTCATCGCCCTCGTGGTCACGACCGGGATGTTCGCCGTCGCGCTCGCGCCCGTCGGGATCGTCCTCTTCGCGATCGCGTGGATCATGGGGCGGCTGTTCGGCGGCCGGCCCGACCCGCGCGGCCGCGGGAGCGGCTACCCGCTGCGCTGACCGCGCTGCGGCGCGGGACCGTCGCTCACCGCGGGCGGGCGTCCGCCGGCTGGCGCAGGGCCCCGCGGAGGTCGACGATCCCGTAGGACCGCGCCGACGCGAGCGCCACGGCCTCGAAGGCCGAGCCCCGCGCCGTGGGGCGGTGCAGGAAGCCGACCGGCTCGCCGATCGCATGCCCGAGGCCCACGGCCTCGTGCAGTCCCTGGCGCTGGCGCCGGTTGGCGATCTCGAGGGCCTGGTCGATCGTCAGCATGGAGCGCAGGCTAGGCGCGCACGAGGGCCCCGGCGAAGCGCAGGTCGCGCACGATCGCTGCGCGGTCCGCGCAGATCCGCGCGGCACGCCGCACGCACGCCCCGCCGGGCTCAGGAGCCCTGGACGAACGGCTCGGCGCG
>JAXDHC010000349.1:0-3746 GCA_034664705.1 Solirubrobacteraceae bacterium | reverse complement strand
GCGACTCGGCGGCCGCGCCGAAGCCGACCTCGGGGTTGGCGCCGGCGCCGAGGCCCTTGGTCAGGTCGTGGCCGATGTTCAGCTTGATGTCGGCGTCGCACATCTGCAGCGCCTGGGCGTCGGTGTTGGCGGCGATGAACTCCACGCCGCGCAGGCCCGCGTCGACCATGCGGTTGACCGCGTTGATCCCCCCGCCGCCGACGCCGACGACCTTGATGACCGCGAGATAGCTGCCGCTGCTTTCCATGTTGGTTCCGACCGACCTTCAAGTTAGCCTTGAGCGTTTTCGCGCTCCGTGCGTGCTTTTCGGCGTGTGCACGGTAAGCACGGGCGTTGAGCACTGTCAACGGAAGTGTACGGGAGCATGGTTCCTTGCAGATTCGAGAACCCTCAAGTCACGCACGAGATCATGCCGAGAGACGACCCTCTAGGCCAAGTTGAGGGTTAGGTCACGGGTTCGCCGCCGTCTGGGCCTCGTCGGTGCCGGACGGTGCGGCGGGCGCGGCCGCGCCGGCCGCGGTCGTGGCCGTTCCCGCAGCGCCCTCGGCGCCGGCGGCCGGCGCCTCCTCGAGGCCGCCCGCGGCGGGCCGCTCCGGCAGGCGCAGGTCGAGGTACGTCGCCCCGCCCGACGTCGGATCGGCGAGCACGGTGGCGGCGGCGGACCACTTGGCCCGCGTGCGCTCCGAGCCGCCGAAGTACAGCGTCGGCCCGTTGCGCAGCGGCAGCGTGAGGCCCTTCGGGCCGACGTACACGCGGCGCACGCGCGCGCGAAGCGCGGGCGGCGCCGCGTTCAGCAGGGCGAGCGCCCGCTCCACGCCGGGGTCGCTGGCGCGCGATCCACCGGGCGCCGCCTTCGCGGCGATCTCGGGGAGGCCGTCGCTGCGCGTCGTCCGCAGGAGCGTCCCGTCCGCGGCGATGGGGACGCGCTGGTCGCCGGCGACGACGGCGCCGACCGGGTTGCGCTCGCGGACGCGGATGCGAAGCGTGTGCGGGAAGCCGGCGTCGGTCTCGACGCCGAGGACCGTCGGGAAGGGCTCGATCGCCGTGCGCAGCTCGCCGTCGCGCACGTGCAGCGTCGTCATGTCGCGGGCGGCGGTCTGGAGCGCGGCGCGGACGCGCTCGGCGTCCGGCCCGGTCGCGCCGGTCACCGTCACGCGCTTCACCGAGACGAGCGAGGACTCGCGCAGCCAGAGCCATCCCCCGGAGAGGACGAGCACGACACAGGCGAATCCGGCGAGGGCCCGCAGCGGCGGGCGGTGCGGTCGCGGCGGCACGGGCGGACGCATCCCCAGCCAGGTTCGACCCGCCGCGCGCAGTCCCTGCCGCCGCGCGCCGTAGTGTTGGAACCGTGGACACGACGGCGACCACCATGCTCAGCGACCTGACCACGCTGCGCCTCGGCGGACCGGCCGCGCGGCTCCTCGAGGCGGCCGACGAGCAGGCCGTCGTCGACGCCGTGCGCGGCGCCGACCGGGCCGGCGAGCCGCTGCTGGTCCTCGCCGGCGGCAGCAACGTCGTCGTCGCCGACGAGGGCTTCGCCGGGACCGTCCTGCGCATCGCCGCGCGCGGGATCGAGCGCCGTGACGGGTCGCAGGGGGCCGATGACCGCGCGCGGCTGGAGGTGGCCGCCGGCGAGCCGTGGGACGCGTTCGTCGCGCGGTGCGTCGCCGACGGCCTCGCCGGCGTCGAGTGCCTGTCGGGCATCCCCGGCTCCGTCGGCGCGACGCCCATACAGAACGTCGGCGCCTACGGCCAGGAGGTCGCCGAGACGATCGTCTCCGTGCGCGTGCTCGACCGCGAGCGCGACGTCGTCACCGAGCTGGGCGCCGCCGACTGCGGCTTCACGTACCGCTCGAGCGCCTTCAAGCGCACCCCCGGCCGCTGGGTCGTCCTCGCGGTGACCTTCGCCCTCGAGCGCTCCGAGCGCTCGGCGCCGATCCGCTACGCCGAGCTCGCGCGGTGCCTCGGCGTCGGGCTCGGCGACCGCGCGCCGCTGCACGAGGTCCGCGACGCGGTCCTGGCGCTGCGCCGCGGCAAGGGCATGGTGATCGACCCCTCCGACCCCGACTCGGTGAGCGCCGGCTCCTTCTTCACGAACCCGGTCCTCACGGCGAGCGAGTTCGCCACGCTCGAGCGCCGCGCCGCCGAGCGCCTCGGCGACGGTGCGCGCCCGCCGGCGTTCCCCGACGCCGGCGGGGGCGTCAAGACGTCGGCCGCATGGCTCATCGAGCGCGCCGGCTTCGCCCGGGGCCACGGCGACCCCGCCGGCATCGCGATCTCGGCCAAGCACACGCTGGCCCTGACCAACCGCGGCGCCGGCAGCACGGTCGAGCTCGTCGCCCTCGCGCGCGAGATCGCCAGCGGCGTGCGCGAGGCGTTCGGCGTCGAGCTCGTGCCGGAGCCGGTGTTCGTGGGGCACGCGTGGGCGGAGGCGGAGGGCTGACGGCGCGCGCCGGGCCGTCGTGGCGCTCGCCGCGGGCGACTCGGGCGGCGTCCCGCGCGTCGTTCGCGTGGGTGTGCGGCGCCGTGGGTCGGCATCGGGCGCCGCGCCACGGCACTCGCAGCGAACGCGCACCTCGCGGGCCGCAACGGCGCCCGGGCGTACGAGACCGAACGGCCGAGGCGAAGGTTCGGGAAACCGTACGGAGCTCGGCCGGTCACAGGCGTAGCGTGCATAGGCATGGACCAGGATGCGATCGTCGTCGAAGGCCTGCAGAAGTCGTACGGCTCGGTCCGCGCGCTCTGCGGCGTGGACTTCGCGGCGCCGGCCGGCAGCGTGCTGGGCCTCCTCGGTCCCAACGGCGCCGGCAAGACCACCGCCGTGCGGATCCTCGCGACGCTGCTCAAGCCCGACGCCGGCACGGCGCGCGTGGCCGGCCTCGACGCCGTGCGCGACGCCGCGGCCCTGCGCGCGAAGATCGGCCTTGCCGGCCAGTACGCCGCCGTCGACGAGAACCTGACCGGCTTCGAGAACCTCGAGATGGTCGGGCGGCTCTACCACATGCCCCGCGCCGAGGCGCGCGCCCGCGCGACCGAGCTCCTGGAGCGCTTCGAGCTCACGGACGCGGCGAAGCGCCCCGCGAAGACCTACTCGGGCGGCATGCGCCGCCGGCTCGACCTGGCCGCGGCGCTGGTCTTCCGCCCGCCGGTGCTGTTCCTCGACGAGCCGACGACGGGCCTCGACCCGCGCAGCCGCCTGACGATGTGGGAGACGATCGAGGCGCGCACCGCGGCCGGCACGACCGTCCTGCTCACCACCCAGTACCTCGACGAGGCGGACCGGCTCGCGGACCGGATCGTGGTCATCGACCACGGCAGCGTGATCGCCGAGGGCACCCCCGACGAGCTCAAGGACCGCGTCGGCGGCGAGCGGCTGGAGGTGCACCTCGAGGACGACGCCGACGCCGAGCGCGCGATCGCCGTCCTGGCCGAGATCTCCGACGCCCGCCCGGGCCTCGAGGACCACATCGTGCGCGTCCCGGTGCGCCGGCGCTCCGGCGTGATCGCGGAGGCGGTCCGGCGACTCGACGACGCCGACGTCGGCATCGAGGACATCGCGATCCGCCGGCCAACCCTGGACGACGTCTTCCTCGCGCTCACCGGCCGTCCGGCCGAGGACGCGGAGAGCACCGAGACCCCCGAGGAGGTACGGGCATGAGCGCGCTCGCCGCGACCGTGTCGGACACCCTGGTGCTCGCGCGCCGCAACCTGATCCGCATCCCGCGCCAGCCCGACCTGCTGATCGC
>JAXDHC010000348.1:0-6649 GCA_034664705.1 Solirubrobacteraceae bacterium | reverse complement strand
CCGGCGTCTTCCGCGGGGCGCTCGACGTCCGCGCGAGCGCGATCAACGAGCAGATGAAGCTCGCCGCCGCCCAGGCGATCGCCGGCGTCATCGCCGACGACGAGCTGAACGCCGAGTACATCATCCCGAGCGTGTTCAACCGGCGGGTGGTCGAGGCGACCGCCGAGGCGGTCGCGGACGCCGCCGTCGCGAGCGGCGTGGCGCGGCGCACCCGCGAAGAGGCCGCCGAGCAGGACCCGCTGCCGGGCTAGGCGAATCGTGTCGCTGGGCGAGGCGAATCGTGTCGCTGGGCGACACGATTCGCTTGGGTCGATGTCGCGGGGCGACATCGACCCGCCGCTGGGTAGGGGGCGATCGACCCGCTGCTCATCGGTCGTGACGCCGTCTGGCGCCGTCGCTGAGCCCGCGCGTCTCGGCGCGCTGGGAGCTCGCGGCCTCGACGGCGCGCAGCGCCGACGCCTCGTGGCCGGTCAGGTCCGCCAGCTCGACGACGGCGCCGATGATCGCGGCGAGCTCGAGCGGCTTGCCCGCCTCGAGGTCCTGCAGCGTCGAGGTCTTGTGATGGCCGACGCGCTCGGCGCCGGCGAGGCGCTTCTCGATCGAGATCTGCGGGTGCGCGCCGACGGCCTCGGCGATCTCGAGCGTCTCGGCCATCATCGTCGCGACGAGCCGCCGCGCGTTGTCGTGGTGGCAGATCTGGGCCATCGTCGAGCGCGTCAGCGCGCTGAGCGGGTTGAACGCGACGTTGCCCATGAGCTTGACCCAGATCTCGTCGCGGACGTCCTGCTCGACCGGGCACTTCAGCCCGCCGGCGACCATCGCGTCGCTGAAGCGCAGGCAGCGATCGGACACCGTCCGGTTCGGCTCGCCGATGGTGAAGCGCGTGCCCTCGAGGTGGCGCACGACGCCAGGCGCCTCGAGCTCGGTCCCGGCGTAGACGACGCAGCCGATCGCGCGGTCGGGCGGGATGACGCGGGTGACCGCGCCGCCCGGGTCGACGCTCTCGATCGGGCGGTTGGCGTAGGGGCCGTCGACGCCGTGGAAGTACCACCACGGGATGCCGTTCTGGGCGGCGATCACGGCGGTGTCCTCGTGCATCAGGGGCTCGAGCAGCGGGCCCGCGGAGGCGTAGGAGTTGGCCTTCAGCCCGAGGAAGACGTAGTCGACCGGGCCGACCTCGGCCGGATCGTCCGTCGCCGGGGGATGCGCCTCGAAGTCGCCGCGGTCGGAGAGGACCTTGACGCCGTCGCGGCGCATGGCCTTCAGATTCTCGCCGCGGGCGATCAGGTGGACCTCGGTCCCACCACGCGCGAGGGCGGCGCCGACGTAGGCGCCGATGGCGCCCGCTCCCAGGACAGCGACTCTCATCGCGCGCATGGTACCCATAAGCGCAAGGCGATTCGTTGTGGCCTACAGCGTCGTGCGGGTTTATATGCGCGCACGGGCGTGGCCGTCCGGGACGGCCTACAGCCAGCCGGTCCGGCGGAAGCGCCGGTACAGCACGACGCATGCCACGGCGATGACGACGAGCACCCCCGGATAGCCGTACCGCCACCCGAGCTCCGGCATGTGCTCGAAGTTCATGCCGTAGATGCCGGCGATCATCGTCGGGACCGCGAGGATCGCGACCCACGCCGAGATCCGGCGCATGTCGGCGTTCTGGCGGACGGTCACCTGCGTGAGATTGGCCTGCAGCGCGCTCGACAGCAGCGCGCGAAAGCCCTCGACCCGGCTGCTCACGCGCAGCACATGGTCGTGGACGTCACGGAAGTAGCTGCGCAGCTCCGGCGAGACGAGGTCGAACTGCCCGCGCGCGAGCCGATCGACCGGTGCGTCGAGCGGGGTGACCGCGCGCTGGAACTCGAGCACCTCGCGCTCGAGCTTGTAGATGCGCTGGGCCGGGTTCGCGGCGTCGTCGGCGAAGACCTGCTGCTCGACCTGCTGGATGTCGGTCTCCAGGCCGTGCACGACGGGCTCGTAGTCGTCGACGACACGGTCGATCACCGCGTGCAGGATCGCCCCGGGGCCGCACCGCAGGAGGTCGGGGCGCTGCTCGACCGCCTCGCGAACCGGGTGGAGGTCGCTGCCCTCGCCGTGGCGGACGGTGATGACGAACGTCGGGTTGACGAAGAGCATGATCTGCCCGGTCCGGATCTCCTCGTCCTCGTCGACGTAGCGCACGGTCTTGAGCACGACGAAGAGCGTCTCGCCGTAGACCTCGAGCTTCGGCCGCTGGTGCGCCTTGACCGCGTCCTCGACCGCGAGCTCGTGCAGGTCGAACTCGCGGCGGACGTGGTCGAACTCCTCGGCCGTCGGCTCGTAGGCGCCGAGCCACACGAACCCGGGCCGGCCGTCGCACGCCAGGGACGCCGCCTCCTCGACCCCGAGGTTGCCACCCCGGCGCTCGCCGTTCTCGTAGATGGCGCAGTCGACGATCATGCGGCCTTCCTTCTTCCCGTGCCCGCGCGCGGATATCCGCGCCGCGGTCCGTCACTGGCCGAGCGCGAGCATAACTCCCGCGTTGGCGACGACGACGAGCGCGAACGCCTGGCCGAGGCCGGCGCGGCCGAGCGCCACCAGCGCCGCGGCCGCCGCGCCGAACACCGCGACCTGGAGGAGCGGCCGCACCGCCTCGGGGGCCGCGACCGAGGCGTTCGGCGCGACGAACGCGCCGTCCGTGGCGGCGAGGGAAAACGAAGAACAGTAGTCAAACTATTCTTGTTCGCTCACGTCAACCGCCGCGGTTCCTCACTCCCGGTAGGCCACGAAGTCCACCTCGACGCGGGCGCCCGCCGCGAGCGCCGTGACCCCGATGCACGTCCGCATCGGCAGGTGGTCGCCCATGTACTCGGTGTAGACGCGGTTGAACTCGTCGTACTCGCCCATGTCGGTCAGGAACGCGCGCGCGGCGACGACGTCGGCGAACGCGAAGCCGGCCTCGCGCAGCACGATCTGCAGGTTGTCCATCGTGCGCCGGGTCTCGGTCTCGATGTCGCCGAGGACGTACTCGCCGGTCTGCGGGTCCGCCGCGATCTGGCCGGTGACGAACAGGAGGTTCCCGGCGCGGACGGCGTGGGAGTAGGGCGCCTGGTGGAACGAGCCCGGCGCCATGAGTCGTTCGATCATGGCGCGACGTTCGCGCGCGGGCGCCGGGGTCCTGCCCTCGCCCGGCCGGCCGCTCAGCGTGCGGCGGTGCCCCCGGCGGCCGCCGGGGCGGCGTCGAGGTCGAAGGCCTCGGCGATGAGCTCGTACGAGCGGCGGCGCGCGTGGTGGTCGTAGGTGATCGTGACCACGACGACCTCGTCGGCCCCGTACTGCGAGGCGACCTCCTCGAGGTCGGCGCGGACCTTCGCCGGCGACCCGACCACGGCGCGGCGGCCGGCCGGCTGCCCCTGCCCGTTCGGCCGGCTCTCCAGGAACCGCAGCGCCTTCTCGGGCGGCGGGACGGGGATGAGGCGGCCCTGGCGCAGGAGGCTCAGCGTCATCCGGCTGCTCGACGCGAGCCGCTGCGCCTCCTCGTCGGTGTCGGCGCATACCGCCCACACGGCCACGGCGGTGCGCTGCGTCTGGAGGCGCGGCGACGGCTCGAAGCGCTCGCGGTAGAGCTTGGCGATCTCGGCGCCGGTGGGATTGATGAAGTCGGCGAAGGCGTAGGGCAGCCCCAGCTCGCCCGCCCAGATCGCGCTCTGCGGCGAGGAGCCGAGCAGCCAGATGTCGGGCGCCTCCGGACGGCCGGGGAGCGTCGCGACGTAGCGGCCGAGCGCATGCCCGTCGGGGAAGCTCCCGTCGAAGTACGCCAGCAGCTCGGCGAGCTGCTCGGGGAAGTCGTCGGACGCCGCCTGGCGGCGGTCGCGCTGCAGGGCGAACGTCGTCATCGGGTCGGTGCCGGCGGCGCGGCCGATGCCGAGGTCGATGCGACCGGGGTAGAGGCCGGCGAGCAGGCTGAACGACTGGGCCACCTTGAGCGGCGAGTAGTGCGGGAGCATCACGCCGCCGCTGCCGACGCGGATGCGCGAGGTGGCCGACGCGATCGGGCCGATGAGGACCTCGGGGCTGGGCCCCGCCAGCGACGGCCCGCCGTGGTGCTCGGCGACCCAGTAGCGGTGATAGCCGAGGTCGTCGGCGAGTCGGGCGAGGTCGATCGTGTTCCGGAGCGCCTGTGAGCCTGTCGAGCCCTCGGCGACCGGGGACTGATCGAGGACGCTGAGGCGCAGATCGGGCATCGCGATCCACGCTAGCAACCGGCTTCGCCGGGCTTTTGCGATGTCTGCCGCCCGGTCCGCAGGGCCGCGCTGAGCGCCGCCCAGAGCGTCCCTGCTCTGGGCCGCACCCATTTCACCTCGATACAGAACGCCACAGCGGGGGGGTCGCGCCGCGGCGGCAGGGGTACCAAGGCACTACATAGTTTCCACCCTTGAGGCACGAGTAATCGACCTCAATGTCGAGGAATCGACCGCATTCGCGCACGATCCGCGTAACTCCCGCGCGAATCACACGTTCATGCCGCATGCGCGCTCGTCTTTTCGCCGTCGCGGTGCTCGCCCTTCCGGGCCTGCCTGTCTCCGCCTCCGCCGCGGCCGCCGCTCCGCCGCCCAACGACGCGCAGGCGTCGCCCCAGGCCCTCACGCTGCCCGCCGACGTCACCGGCACGACCGCCGAGTCGACGCTCCAGCCGGCCGAGCCGCTCGGGTCCTGCGGCCCGGCGCGCGGCAGCGTCTGGTACGCCTTCACCGCGCCGCGCGCCGAGCGGGTCGTCGCCCGCCTGCAGGCCGCCGGCGACCTCGACGCGCAGATCTCGGTGTTCCGGCGCCAGCGCTCCCAGACCCAGCCGGTCGACTGCGACGCCACCGACGCCGAGGGCCTGGGCCAGGTCACGTTCCGCACCGGCGAGGGCGCGAGCTACCTCGTCCGCGTCGAGCAGCGCGCCAACTCCGTGGCGGGCACGTTCCGCCTGAACGTCTTCCGCCCGCAGCCCGCGCCGGCGGCGCCGGGGCCGCGGCTTGCGGCCGGCGGCGCCCGCGGCGTCGTCGACAGCGTCGAGAACACGGCGGACGCCTACAGCGCGCGGCTGCGCGCCGGCGAGAGCTACCGCGTGAACCTCGCCGCGAGCGGCAGCCAGTGCACGACACTGGCGATCTACGGCCCGGGCACGAGCGACTTCGACGGGGCCGATCCGGTCCGGCGCGCGCCGTGCGACGGCTACGTGCTCTTCACGCCGGATCGCACCGGCACCTACAGCGTCCTCGTGTCGGCGGCTCCTCGCTCCCACGACCTGCAGCCGTACCGCGTCCGGATCGCGCGCGCGCTCGCCGACGACACCACGCCGGGGCGCGTGCTGTCGAACTTCGCGCGCGCCCGCGGCGCCCTCAGTGCGGCGAGCGCCGACGTCGTGGACCTCTATCGCTTCGACGTCACCGCCCGCAGCGAGCTGAGTCTCACGCTGACGACCCGCGGCAACCCCGCGTTCGACGTGATCCTGCTCAACGACCGCGGCCGGCGCATCTCGTGCGCGTGCGGCGAGACCGGAGGCGCCGTCCTGCGCCGCCAGCTGCGGCGCGGGCGCTACTTCGCCGCCGTGCGCGGCCGGCGCGGCGCCACGGGACGCTACGTCCTGCGCCGCGTGTCGCGCGCGATCACGCGCACGAGCGTCGCGTTCTCGCGCGACGGCGACGCCGTGCGCCCGGGGACGGCCGTGCCGGTCTCGGTCCGCGTCCGCCCGGGCGTCAACGGGCCGGTCACCATCGTGCTCG
Source organism: Solirubrobacteraceae bacterium (assembly GCA_034664705.1). Taxonomy (GTDB): domain Bacteria; phylum Actinomycetota; class Thermoleophilia; order Solirubrobacterales; family Solirubrobacteraceae; genus JAOPZW01. The sequence goes on along the minus strand of JAXDHC010000348.1, from coordinate 899 downwards.
AGCGCTTCGACCCGCTGGAGGGCTACCAGTTCCTGCGCCGCGTCCACACCCGCGCGCGGGCCGGTCGCGCAACCGTGACGTTCCGCCCGCCCTCCGCGGGGCGCTATCGCGCCCGGGCGACCTTCGACGGCACGCTGGGCGCGGCGAGCAGCGACAGCGGGACCACGCGGCTGCTCGTCGCCGCGCCGCTGCAGCAGTGAGCCGGGGCGCCGGCGCGGCCGTGGTTGTTCCGCCGCGCCATCACGCGCCCGCGGCGGGCATCGGGCGCGTGCCGCCCAGCCGGTCGGGTACGCCCTCGGCACCCCCAACGCGAGGAGGCTTCTCATGCCCACACGCACGCAGGCATCCCGGTCCACCAGCCGGTTCGCCCGTCCCGGCGGGACCGCCACGCAGCGCCCCGCCGGCCGCCGCCCGACCGCGGGCCGCCGCCCGACGGCCTCGACGCGGCGACCGACGCTTCCCGCCCGCCGCAAGCCACAGAAGTCCGGCATGGCCAAGGCGATCGACTCGCTCGGCGGGATGCTCCCCGGCGCGACCACGAAGAAGGCCGGGCGCGGCGGCGGCATGCCCGGCGGCGGCAAGGGCCGCACCGCGGGCCTCGCGATGCTCGCCGGCGCCGCCGGCCTGGCGATGAAGAACCGCGGCAAGCTCATGACGATGCTCGGCCGCAAGGACTCGGCGGAGCACCAGGAGATGACCGCCTCGGGCAACGCCAACCAGAGCGACGCCGTGATCACCCCTCGGGACACCGGCTCGCCGGCGGTGACCACCATGCCGCCCTCGACCGCGGGCCCCGGCGCGGGCATGCCCACCGCCACCGACGCGCCCGGCATCGCCGACCCGCCGCCGGCGACGGACCCGGCCGACCTGCCGCCCACGACCGGCGACGCCGACGTGCT
>JAXDHC010000347.1:0-8909 GCA_034664705.1 Solirubrobacteraceae bacterium | reverse complement strand
CTACCCGTCGATCTGCGCTGCGGCCGCTGCGGGTGCCTCGCCGTCGCGGCGCTGCGCCGCGGCCGTCTCGGCGACGTCGAGCCACGCCGAGATCAGCCGGCGGCCGACCGCGGAGAGCTCGGGCACGCTCGCCTCGGTCTCGGACATGAAGGCCTGCGCGGCCTCAGGGTCGAGCACGGCCTCCAGGGCCGCGACGTACGAGCGGACCTGGCGCCATTGCGCGATCTGGTCGGCGGTGACCTCGACGTGGAACTGAACGCCGTAGGCGCTGTCGCCGACCCGGAACGCCTGGTTGCGGCACTGCGATGTGGAGGCCATCAGCTCCGCGCCGTCCGGCAGGTCGTACGTGTCGCCGTGCCAGTGGCACGCGACGAACGACGGCGCGAGGCCGGCGAAGACCGGGTCCGCGCGCCCTGCGTCCGTCACGTCCACGGGCCCGAGGCCGACCTCCGGGCCGCCGGGCGCCGCATAGACGGCGGCATCGAGCGCCGCGGCCAGGAGCTGGGCCCCGAGGCAGGCGCCGAGCACCGGCACGCCCGCCCACACGGCCTCGGCGATGAACGCGCGCTCGGCGGCGAGCCACGGGTGGTCGTGGTCGTCGTTGGCGCTCATCGGGCCGCCCATGACGAGGATCGCGTCCACGTCGGCGAGCGCCGGGAGCTGCTCTCCCTGGTCGAGCTCCACCGTCGTGACCTCGACGTCGCGTTCGCGGATGACGTCGGAGAACGAGCCGGGGTGCTCGCAGAACAGATGCTGGAGGACGAGAAGCCGCACCGTCATGCCTGCGCCGCGTCGAGGACCTCGGGGTTCACCGGAGTCGGCGGGCGGTCGCCGTTGAGGACGGCCATCGCGTTCTTGGCGGCCAGCACGCCCATCGCCGTGCGCGTCTCGATCGTCGCCGAGCCGAGGTGGGGAAGGAGCACGACGTTGTCGAGCTCCAGCAGGCCGGGGTGCACGTCGGGCTCGTTCTCGTAGACGTCGAGCGCCGCGCCGGCGATCTGCCCGGAGCGCAGCGCGTCGACGAGCGCCGCCTCGTCGATGATCGGGCCGCGCGCGGAGTTCACCAGGTACGCCGTGTCCTTCATCTGCGCCAGGCGCTCGGCGTTCATGAGGTGCCGCGTCTCCTCCATCAGCGGCGCGTGGATGCTCACGACGTCCGAGATGCGCAGCAACTCGTCGAGCTCGACATGCCGCGCGCCGAGCTCCGCCTCGACCTTCTCGTCGGCGCGTCGCGCGTCGGAGTAGACGATGTCCATGCCGAATGCCTTGGCCCGCCGTGCGAGCGACTGGCCGATCGCGCCCATGCCGACGACGCCCAGCGTCTTCTCCTGCAGCCCCATGCCGAGCAGCATGAACATGTGCCACGACCACGGCTCGCGGTTGCGGATGAGGCGCTCGCCCTCGCCGATCCGGCGCGTGACCGCGAGGATGAGCGTCATCGCGAGGTCGGCCGTGGCCTCCGTCAGCACGCCGGGGGTGTTGGTGATCAGCACCCCGCGCTTCGTCGCCGCCGGCACGTCGATGTTGTCGAAGCCGACCGCCACGTTCGTGACCGCGCGCAGCTGGTCGCCGGCGGCGTCGAGGAACGCGTCGTCGACCTTGTCGTGGAGGAGGGTCACCGCGATGTCCGCGCCGGCGATCGCCTCGTGCAGCTCGCCGGTCTCGAGCGGGCGGTCGTGGGGTGAGACCCATACGTCGCCCGCGTCTCGCAGCAGCTCGAGGGCAGGGTCCGGGATGCGGCGGGTGACGACGATCTTGGGGGTGCTCACGAGTGCGGCGCCTCTTCTCGGTCGTACGGCGGGAACGGGTCGGCCAACATACCGGCCCCGCGATGCGCGATGGGGCCAGGGCCCTCTAACGGTTTCCGGCGAGCGCGCGCGCCGCGATGAGCGCGTTGTGCAGCACCCAGACGTCCGTGATCGGCCCGACCCCCCCGGGGACCGGGGAGACCGCCTCCACGCGGGGGAGGACGCTGTCGAAGTCCACGTCGCCGACGAGCTGCACCTTCCCGTCCGGGGACTCGACCGGGTTGATGCCGATGTCGACGACGATCGCGCCTTCGCGGACCATGTCGCCGGTGATGAGCCCCGCGACGCCGGCGGCGACGATGAGCACGTCGGCCTCGCGCGTGTGGTCGGCCAGGCGCCCGGCGTCGGCCGTGTGCTTGTGGGCGGAGATCACGGTCGCGTTGCGCTGCAGGCCGAGGATCGCCGCGGGCTTCCCGACGTTGTTGCTGCGCCCGACGAGGACGAGGTCGACGCCGTCGTAGGCCTCCGCGGGGTCGCGCCCGACCGACGCCATGTACGCGTCGAGCATGTGGAACGCCGCGGCCGGCGTGGAGGGCACGAAACGCGGCGTTCCCAGCGCGAGGAGCCCGGCGTTCTCCGGGTGCTGGGCCTCGACGTCCTTGAGGACCGGCAGGTGGGAGAAGATCACCGACTCGGGGAGGTGCGCCGGCAGCGGGCGCAGCACGAGGATGCCGGAGATGTCGGGGTCGACGTCGAGCTCGGCGATCTTGCCGACGACCTGGCCGAGCGTCGAGTCGGCCGGCATCTGCTCCATGCGGGAGGTCATGCCGGCCTCGCGCGCGTTGCGGTCGATGCGCCGCTGGTAGACGGCCGCGGCGTAGTCGTCGCCGACGAGCAGCGTCGCGATGCCCACGCCCTCGCGGCCGAGCTCGTCGAGGCCCTGGCGCACGCCCTTCATCAGGCGCTCGGCGTAGGCGCGGCCGTCGATGACGTGGCTGGTCGCGGTCTCCATGCCCGAGGGATACACCACCTCGGCCTTCGGAACCGTGTGCGATCTGGCTACTACTGCGGCCCGCGCGCCGTGGAGCGCAGCCGCACGAGCTTGACCGCGAGCTCGAGGGCCAGCAGGTCCTCGCTGCCCAGGTCGAGGCCCGAGAGCTTCTCGATGCGGTCAAGGCGCTGGCGCAGCGTGTTCGGGTGGATGTACAGCGCGCGGGCGGTCGTGGCGATGCTGCGCCGGTCGCGCAGGTACTGCTCCAGCGTGGCGACGAGCTGGGAGCGGCGGCGGCGGTCATACTCCATGAGGCGCTCGACCGCCTCGCAGTGGCGGTCGTGCGGCGCCTCGTCGAGCCGCAGGCGGACGAGGTACTTGTAGGCGCCCAGGTCGGCGTAGGACATCGCGCCGCCGCCGCGCACGAGCGCCCGCGCGATGTGCGCCGCGTCGGCGGCCTCGCGCAGGCTGCGGTGGCCCTCGGCGATGCCGCGGCGCGCGGTGCTGATGCCGACGAGGACGCGCTCGCTGCTGCCGAGGTCGGCGAGGGTGCGCTCGAGCTGCTCGTGGTCGCCGTCGCCCGCGCCGGCCCGCAGCGGGAGGAGCGCGCGCAGGCTCTCGCGGCCGGTGTCGCAGACGGCGCCGGGGGCGAGGCGCCGCAGGCGCGCCTCCGTGCGCTCGGCGACCGCCGGCCACGGCCGCGGGTCGCCGTGGCCCTGGACCGGCTCGATGTGGAGCAGGACGTGGCGGCGGCCGAGATCGCAGCCCGCGGCGCGGGCGCGGGCCTCGGCGACGTCCATGCTCGCGCTCGCGAGCGCCTCGAAGAGGTCGCGGACGATGTTCTCGGCGGTCAGGCGCTCGATCAGCTCGGCCTTGTGCAGCGCCACCGCGACCTGGTGGGCGACGGCGCGCAGCAGCTCGTCCTCCTCCTCGCCGAACGGCCGCGAGCCGGCGACGGTCAGCACGCCGAGGTGCTGCTCGCCGGCGGCGACCGGCGCGGCGAGCATCGCCCCGTCGCGCTCGGACCACGCGCCGCGGCGGCGCAGCAGGTCGAGCAGGACCGCGGTGCCCTCGCCGCTCGCCCACGGCGAGTCGTGGTCGGCGGGGTCGGCGACGGCGAGCTCGAGGCGCCCGGTCTGGCGGTCGAGCAGGTACAGCTGGCACGCGTCGCAGCGCAGGAGCTCGCGGACGCCGCTGGTCACGACGCGGTAGAGGTCCTCGCGGCCCTGGACGCCGGCGATCTGCGCGCTCAGGCTCGACAGCGTGGTGAGCGCCTCGACGCGGCGCCGCGTGTCCTCGTACAGGCGCGCGTTCTCGATCGCGCCGGCGACGAGCGACGCGGTGTGGACGAGGAACGTGAGCACGCCCTCGTCGAACTCGCGTGGCGCGACGGTGTGCAGGACGACCACGCCGATGTTCTCGCCCGACCGCGCGGGGATCGGCACGGCGACCATCGACTGGAAGCGCTCCTCCTGGATCTCGCGGACGTACTTCATGCGCGGGTCGGACATCGCGTTCTCGCGGATGAACTCGGGCGTGCCGTTGCGCGCGACCCAGCCCGCGAGGCCCTCGTCGAGGCCGAAGTCCACGCGGCCCACGAGGTGGGCGAACACGCGCGAGGCGGCCCGCAGGCGCAGCCGCTCGCCGTCGCGCAGGTAGACGAAGCAGGCGTGGCACTGCGTCGCCTCGGTGAGCAGGTCCACGATGCCGTCGAGGACGCGGTCGAGATCCGGCGCCGACGCGACGACGCCGATGACGGCGTAGAGGGTGTCGCTCTCGAGCCGGACGCGATCGAGCTGGGCGGCGACGTCGCCGTTCGCCCCCGGTGACGGGCGCGCGGCCGGCATCGCCTGGGGAGTGGACTCGGTGGCCATCGCTGCTGGTTCCTCGACGGTCCATGCTAGCCGCCGTCCCACCGAGCGCCCTCAGGCCGAGACGCCGACCGCGAGCTCGAGCAGGCAGAGCTCGCGCCCGAGGACCTCGGAGGAGACGTTGTAGACCGGCACGCCGGCGACCGCGCCGCGGAAGCTGCCCGCGTGCGCGTGCGCGTGCAGGACGAGATCGGGGGCGTGCGCGGCGATCGGCGTCGCGAGGTGCTGCGAGCCGAGGTGGCCCCACAGCGCGGGATCCTCACCGGCCAGCGTGTCCGTGGTGGGCGCGTAGTGGAGGAGCACGATCCGCGTCGCACAGTCCGCGACGCCGTGCAGGCCGTCGTCGATCGCGCGCGCGTGGGCGGCGGCGCGCTCGTCGGCCACGCTGCGGCCGCGCTCGCTCAGGCCGTGCATCGCCACGCCGGGGAACCCGCCTGGATGTCCGGTGGCGCCCACGACGCCGACCGCGATCCCGCGCACGTCGAGGACGCAGCGATCGCCGTCGAGGACGACGACGCCGGCGTCCCGCAGGATCGACGCGACCTCCGCGGCGAGCCCGGCATCGTGATCGTGGTTGCCGAGCACCGTGACGACGGGGACGGGGAGCCCGGCGCAGGCGCCGGCCACGACGGCGGCCTGCTCGGGGCGCCCGCCGGCCGTCACGTCGCCGGCGAGGAGGAGCAGGTCGGCGCTCGCCGCCGCCCGGGCGAACGTCTCGCCCAGGCGGTGGAAGCGGGGATCATCGCCGTCGCAGTGCAGGTCTCCGCCTGCGGCGACGCGCAGGCGGAGCGGCTGAGCGGCGATGTCGATGCGGCTAGTAGAGCTGCAGGTAGCGGTCCAGCTCCCACTGCGTGATCTGCTCGTGGGCCTGGCGGAACTCGTCCTGCTTGACGCGGACGAAGTAGTCCACGTAGTCCTCGCGGCCGGTGTGGCCGAGGGCCTTCCGCAGGACGTCGTCCTTCTCGAGCTCGCGCGTGGCGTCCAGCAGGTTGCCCGGCAGGAGCTCGACGCCGAGGTCGTTGCGCTGGTCGACGGTGAGCTCGTGGAGGTTGAGCTCGGTCGTCGGGTCGCCGGCGTCCGTGCCCTTCTCGATGCCGTCGAGCCCGGCGGCGAGCACCGCGGCCGCGGCCAGGTACGGGTTGCACGAGCCGTCGACCGTGCGGTCCTCGATGCGGCCCGGGCCGGGGATGCGGAGCATCTGCGTGCGGTTGTTGTAGCCGTAGGAGATGTAGACCGGGGCCCACGCCGAGCCGCTGCGCGTGCCGATCACGAGGCGCTTGTACGACGTCACGGTGGGCGCGGTGACCGCGATGTAGGCCTTCGCGTGGGCCTTCAGGCCGCCGACGAAGTTGTAGCCGAGCTCCGAGAGGCCCATGCCGCGCGGATCGTCGGCGGGGTCGGCGGCGAAGACGTTCTCGCCGTCCTTCCAGAGGCTCATGTGGAAGTGGCAGCCGTTGCCGGTCAGGTGCCCGAACGGCTTGGGCATGAACGTCGCGATGAGGCCCCGCTCCTGCGCCATCGCCTCGACCATGTAGCGGAAGAAGATCGACCGGTCGCAGGTGATCAGCGCGTCGTCGAAGTCGAAGTTCTGCTCGAACTGACCGTTGGCGTCCTCGTGATCGGTGGCGTAGTTGTTCCACCCGAGCGCCGTGATGTTGCGCGCGACCTGGCCGACGAAGTCGAGGTTGCGGGTGAGCGCCCTCATGTCGTAACAGGGCTGGTCGAGCGTGTCGAGCGGATCGGCGAGCTCGATCGTGCCGTCTTCCTTCTTGCGCACGAGGAAGTACTCGAGCTCGGCGCCGATCTTGAACTCGTAGCCGAGCGCCTTGGCCCGCGCGAGCTGGTTGCGCAGGATGGTGCGCGGGTCGTAGAGCCACGGCTCGCCGTCGACGTACAGGTCGCAGGCGAAGCGCGCGACGCCGGGCCGGAAGGGCAGCGGCGTGAGGCTGCGTACGTCGGGGATCGCCGCGAGGTCCGGGTCGTTCGGGCGCTGGCCGACCTCGCCGGCGGCGAACCCGGCGAAGCCGGCGCCGTCCTCGAGAAGACCGTCGAGATGGTTGGCCGGCACGAGCTTGGCGCTCGGCTTGCCGTGCATGTCGACGAACTGCGCGAACACGAACTCGATGCCGTTCGAGCGGATCCAGTCGCGTGCCTCGTCGGCTGTGGCCGGTGACGTGAACGGCTCGGCGCCGTTCATGGCCACCTGGTCAAGCGTCGTCATCCAGGTCTTCTCCTCGTATTTGTCGACGTCGGCGCGAGCAGCGGGCGTCGCGAACGGACACGCTGCCGGAGGCAGATATATCCGGTGCGCGGAGCCAACGGCAATGGGTGCCGCGGCCACCCTTTGGGCGTGCGCTGTGTGGTTCGGCCACACATTTTCTTGCGCGCAGGCTGCTGTCCCCTGTAGAAGGTTGACTGCGCGTTCCGGGAAGAGTACTTGGGGCGTGTATCGCGGGTCCAAGGAGGAGGAGAGAACGACCATGGCCGAGCATCCGGACGCCCCTACGGCGCCCACGGACGAGTTGGAGTACGCGGGCGGCGGTCTCGCGAAGGAGACGAACTGGTGGGGGGCGTTCGTCATCGGCCTCGCCGGGACGATCCTCGTCACGGGCATCGCCCCCGTGATGGTCACGACGCTCGGGGCGGCGTCGATCCCGCTGATCGTCGGCATCACGATCACCGGCTACCTGCTCTGCCTGCTGCTGGCGGAGCTGTCGGCGATGATGCCGGAGCGCAGCGGCGGCGCGCCGTCGTACGCGTATCCGGCCTATCGGGAGCGCTGGCCCCAGATGGCCAAGCACATCAACGGCGTCACGTCGTGGATGTACTGGCTCGGCTGGTTCCCGGTCGCGCCGCTGAACATGATCCTGGCGTCGTTCTACCTGGCCGACCGCTTCGGGCTGGACACCGAGTCCGGCTTCACGCCGATCAACACGCCGATCGCCTGGTGGACGCTCGCCATCGCGATCGTCGGCATCCTGCTCTTCTTCGTCCCCGCGTACATGGGGATCCGGATCGGCGCCGGCTTCGCGACCGTCCTCGGCGTCATCTCGATGGTGCCGCTGACGTTCCTCGCGGTCGCGTTCCTGTTCAGCGGGGACGCGGACTTCGGCCAGCTCTCCGGCTTCAAGCAGCTCGACGGGACCGGCTTCTTCACCGGCCTCGACGGCACCGGCTGGTTCACGCTGTACTCGGGCTACGCGTTCCTGCTCACGTGGAACGTCATCGCGATGGAGGCCGCGGCCTGCTACATCGGCGAGACCCGCAACCCCGAGAAGGACGCGAAGATCGCGATGAACCTCGAGGGCGGCTACGGGCTGTTCATCTACACGCTCATCCCGATCGCCTTCATCACCGTGCTCGGCGCCCGCGCGCTGTCCAACGGCGACCTGGTCGACCCGAACACGATCTTCGTGACGTTCGCCGGCAAGGTGTTCAACTCCGGCGGCGAGGTCCTGAACTGGCTGATCGCGGGGATGCTGATCGTGGCCCTGCTGCTGTCGGCGCTCAACGCGATCATGGGCTGCGCGCGCTCGCTGCACCAGATGTCGGTCGACGGGCAGTTCCCGCGGTTCTTCCAGTCGATCAACAAGCACGGCGTGCCGGCCCGCGCGATGGGCTTCAACGTCTTCGCGTCGCTACTCGTGGTGTTGCTCGGCGGCGCGGTGGAGATCTACACGTTCTCGAACGTCGGCTACACCGGGTCGTTCCTGACCGTGCTCGTCGGCTACTACCTGCTGCGCAAGTACCGCCCGAACGTGAACCGGCCGTTCCGCCTGCCGGAGTTCTTCAAGTACATCGCGCTGGCGATGGCGGTCCTCTACGCGTTCATCTGGCTGTACGGCGGCATCAGCTACGCGCGCATCGGCAACACCGAGGTCTACTACTTCCTCGGGTGGGCCGTGGCGCTGATGTACATCCCGTTCTACCTCTACCGCACGCGGATCGAGGACAAGCGGTACGGGGTGGAGGCGACCGAGCCCGAGGCGGTCCTGCCGCCGGAGACCGTGCCGTCGAAGTGACCGCGTCGCAGCTCGTGAGGCGCCGCTTCGGCGGCGCCTCCGCCGCGGCCGCCGACCCGGAGACGCTGACGGTCCGCGCGGTGCTCCTCGCCTCGGAGAACCGTCAGATCCCCCCCGCCGCCGTGGATCTCGCGGCGCGGATCGCCAAGCGCTCGGACGCCCGGGTGCACGTGTTCTCGATCGCGCGCATCTGGGGGACGAGCCTCGGCTTCCCGAACCCGGGGCTGTTCCCCAACAAGCAGGAGTGGGCCGAGCAGCGCGCGATGGTCGAGCAGGC